>DAOPZW010000055.1:0-16646 GCA_035353595.1 Elusimicrobiales bacterium
CGTCGACGTCGCTGTGTACATGCTCCTCTCCACGCGCCATCGAGCCATACACAAAAGCCATCTCCACTTTGTCCGCAAGGGGCAAAAGAGCCTCTCGTATCACGTCTACCAACCCCGCCGTCTTTCGCAACAAGCCTGTTAGTTCTTCATAGATCGGGCATTGTGGGTTGGCACGGTAGTACACCTGACGACCTGTTTCCTGGCGCAACAGCAAGCCCATTTCGGCCAAATTGCGCAACTCGCGATGCAGCGATCCGGGGGATACGCCGGTCAATCGGGCCAGCTCACGCACATGCAATGCGGCTTCCGGCCGCAGAAAAAGCGTGCTGAGGACCGCTGATCGCGATTGCCCAAGTAAAAAGTGCGCCAAGCTCATGTTGAAGCAATTTTAGCTTCATATGAAGCAAAATTGAGAACGATCCGGCTAACCATAGACAGAGTCCTTCAATTTTCGGGTGGACTTGGGTCAATCAGCGCCTGCAGCCGCGCCAGCGCCATGCCCCGCTCGCGGGCCTTGCCTATGCGCAGGGCGTCAAACAGCGCCAGCAGTTCGTAGAGCTTATTGTCCGTTATGGCGGCCAGCGGGGCATTGGGGTATAGCGGCTCTATGGCCTGGCCGCGCACTTTCCCCTCCTCTTCATTGGGCCATACATAATGGTCGTCATTGGCCGCTACAATAAGGCGGGAAAGCGGCGGCGCGCTGTGCGCGGTGGGTATGCCGCGGCCTACGGGGCCCGGTTTTGCCGGGAATACGTATTTAAGGCCATGTATAAGGAATTCAAGCAGGGCCGGCTTTATTACCGTCTTTTTGTCGGCGTCTATGAACCCGGCTGTTCTGCAGCGGTCCATGGCAAAGCTTATCTCTGTCTGGGACAAGCCCAGGGCTTCTGCCAGGTCTATATGCCGCCACTTGTTGTTGCCCAGGGTAACCAGTTTCAGTAGGATGGCTATATCCTGCGGTTTAATGCCGGTAAAATGTCTCATGTTTATATCATACTTTAATGTATTTCGTATTGCAATGTGAAATTATGGGTGTTTCTGTGGGCAAATGTGGGTGATATGGGGCGAATGTATTCATACTTCATATTGCAATATGAAATGTTCTGGTTTCCGTATGTAGGTTTAACCGATCCGGGCGCGGAAAAAGGCGCTAAAAAAGGCCGAAAACAGCCAGGAATGGCCCAGGACAGCTTATCCGGGAGGAATTAAGGGTAAAGCTTATTGAATATCATTATCTTTGCCGCGGAATATCTGGGCAAAAATGTTCCAGCGGCTTTAAAACGGTATTAGCCGTAAAAAAGCCGCTGGATCAATGCCGGTGAAGTTCTGGTAACTACTGCAGCCTCTTTATCCGGCCTGTGGCAGGCGGGGTAACCGGGCCGGCGGCGAAGTCTTTGAGCATGGTATCCCGCACCGGGATAAGGGTATCCTTAACTTCCTTGCCGCCGGTAAAGGCGGCGCCGCCTATGCCGCCATAGGCCAGGTAATTGTTGGTGGCGGCCGTAAATTCATCCTCCGGCTTTATTTCGCGGCCATTGCGGCTGAGGCGTATTTCCACCGGTTTGCCGGCCGGGGCGCTGAATTCTACGGCCATGCCGGATAGCTGCATGGCGGTCCCCCCTTCGCTCAGATTGTCGGCCATCAGGCGCTGCAGCTGGGCGCCGGTCAGCCGCATGGTGATAATTGTATTGTCGAAAGGCATGGCCTGGTACAGGGCGCGCAGGCTTACGGGGCCTTTCTTTATTTCCGCCCGTATGGAGTCGCTGTTCTGAAAGCCCAGGTCGGTGCCGGCGGCGGTGCGTGTAAGGTCCGCCAGCCAGTTGCCTATGGCGGAGTCCAGCCGGTCGGGGCTGAAGGCCAGGTCTCCGGCCGCTGTGCCCACTACCGCGCCCATTTCGCGGTCCACCGCGGCGTTGAAGCCCGCAATGGTCTTGCGCACGGCGGCGTCTTCGCCCGTTTCATCTACCCAGAGCGGCAGCAGGGACATTTTTATGCCGGTCAGTTTGCCGGTGGCGTCGTCAAAGTTCAGTTCGGCGCGCGTCACGTAGGACAGCCCGTAGCGGCTTTCCCCCAGCCAGGCGCCGGATA
Organism: Elusimicrobiales bacterium; assembly: GCA_035353595.1. Classification (GTDB taxonomy): domain Bacteria; phylum Elusimicrobiota; class Elusimicrobia; order Elusimicrobiales; family UBA9959; genus UBA9959. The sequence goes on from DAOPZW010000055.1 coordinate 2,089, forward strand.
CCGGGTCGTGGTAGCCGGTCAGCAGGCCTGTGTGGTTGTGGCCGCCCAACAGCAGGTCTATGCCCGGCGCGGCCCTGCCCACCGCCAGTGTGGTGCCGGGCTGCGCGGCGTCGAAGGTGCGCGAAGAGACATCCAGCATCTTAAGGGCCAGGTCATTGTCCATGCCGATATGCGCCAGCGCTATTATGGCGTCAGGGTTCTGCTTCTTTACTTCGGGCAGCCAGTGAGCGGTTTCGGCGGCTTCGTCGCGGAAATCCAAATGTTTCACGTTGGCGGGCAGGGTGGAGGCGGCCGTATGCGCGCCCGCCAGGCCCAGCACGGCTATCTTCTTGCCGCCTTTCTCTATAAGGATGTAAGGCTTAAGGTAATCCGCGTTCGCCCCCCCTTCCTTATAATATACGTTAGCCCCCAGGAAAGGGAAGGCCGCGCTGGAGATCATAACTTTCAGGTTGGGTTCGGCGTAATCGTAATCGTGGTTGCCGGGCACGGCCGCGGCGTAGCCCAGCTGGTTCATCAGCGTTATGCTGGCCATGCCTTTGGTGAGTATGCCTTCGGGCGTGCCCTGGAACATGTCGCCGGAATCCAGCAGCAGGTAGGGCGTGGTTTCTTTTTTTAGCAGCGCCGACAGCGCGGCGAAACCGCCTATGCTGCGGGTGGAGTTTTGCTTGTCCCACTGGGCGGGCCGGGCGGAATACCAGCCGTGCGCGTCCGAAGTGTGATACACGGCTATGGTGGCTGCCGCGGCGTGCAGCCCGGAAAAGACGGAAAGCAGAGTCAGCGCGAGGAATATCTTTTTCATGGTAGGTGCAGGTCCTTTTTTATTTCTTGGTCAGGTCGCCGCAGGCGTTGGCCGCCAGCAGTCGGTTCAGGTCGTCGGGCGAAATTACGGAGGCCTCAGGCAGGCTCTGCTTGAGCGTCTCCACCAGTTTCTTGTCGTTGGTGGAAATGAACTTGGGAATGCCGAAATCCGCGAATTCCTCGACGGCGTCGTAGATCATGGAATAATCCGCGCGCTGCGGGCCCCAGCCGCCGGAATGGATTATGGTCAGGTTGCCCAGCGGCAGTTCCTGGCGGTTGCCGGTGGTGTCGAAATACAGCTTGATGCGGCAGCCGCGGCTTTTTTCCGCCAGCAGGGCGAAGGCGTCCGGGATCTGCCGCTTTTTCATGCGCTCGTGCACGGCTTCGGGCAGGAATTCCTTGTTCAGCGCCGTATTCTTTTCCTTCTCGGCGAAGGCCTGCTTCTCGTAAGCGTAGTGCATCAGGTTGTGGCCGTCCACCAGCAGCAGGAACGGCTCGCCGGCCCGGATCAGCTGGCCCAGCGAAACCCGCCCGGCGGTGCGCTCGCACATAAGCTCCACTACGCGGTTGATCTCGTCGCGCTCTTTTTTTGTAAGCTTGCCGGCCTTGACCGCGGCGGTAATTACTTCCGGGAGGTTGTCGTGCTGCGCCAGGGTCTTAAGGTCCGAGTACGAAAGTTTCAGCCTTTTTATGTTCGCGGCCAGCGCCTGGGCCGCCTCGATGCGCTGTTTAAGTTCGCCCAGTTCCGTGAAACTTTTTTTCAGGGCTTCCGGCGGGTTCGCCAGCCCGTCGCGCAGAATTACCACGGCCGAAATGAACTTATCCACGCGCTCCAGCATGGCCCCGCAGCGGCCGGACTCGGCCAGGGCCAGCATGGCCGGCACGCTCTGCAGTTCTTCGGCCTTGAAGCCGCTGAAGATGTTTTCCGTCCTGAAAACGGCCGGTAGCATTTCCTCCAGCTTTTTCCCGGCCAGGCCCGCGGCCAGGTCGTCGGCTTTCTTCAGCATCGCGCCGTGCTCTTTGTGAAGCTTGGCAAGTTCCTGGCTGGCGCGGCGCGCTTCGGCTTCGGCGTTCTCTTTTTTCTTTTTCAGGTCTTCCACTTTTTCGCGCAGCTCGCGCATGGCTTTGTCGGAGCCGGCGCCGCCGTTGTTGGCCGGGGCCGTCGGGGCAGCGGGCGCGGGGTGCGCCGGTTCGTCGTCGGGCAGGAAGTCCTGTATGCTGCCCAGGAAAGTGGTGAAATGCCGTATGAATTCCATCATCGCGGCCCGGCCGTCCTCTCCGGTCCACGGGTTCGCGGCCGGATTCGCCGCCAGGTGGCGTTGCGCTATTTCGCGCACGCCGGGGCGGGGGTCCAGCGCCAGCGCCAGCATCAGCGCGGGCTCGCCCAGGCCGCAGGCGAAGGCTTTATAGGCGTCGGCGATGGCCTCTTCGGACAGCACTATGGTGAACCGCTGGTAGAGGGAATTCACCCGCAGCATTTCCTGCACTTTTTCATGGTCGAACACCGCCGGGCAGGCCTTCAGGTAGAGCCGGGTCTTCTCCATGTAGCTGCGGCGGTTGTTGTGGGTGGGCCGCTGGGCCAGGTCCGCCGGCGCGCCCTGCACTTCGCGCAGCGCCGCCGCGGCTTCGTCGAACACTTCGTCGCCGGACTCCAGCATCAGCTTAGCGCACTCCGCCAGGATCCTTTCCGGAAGTTTTGAGATCATAGTTGTAATCCTTTGAAGCGCGCGCTGGCTTACGGTTGCTTAGGCTTTGTCCGCCGAGAGTTTTGTTATCATGCCTTCCGCGTCCGCGAAAATGCGGTCCAGGTGGGCCGCCGAGCGGGAGCTTTCGGCGTAGATCTTGTAGACGTCCTCGGTGCCGGAGGGGCGCGCGGCGAACCAGCCGCCCGGCGTTATAACCTTTACGCCGCCCAGCGCCCCGTCGTTGGCGGGGGCGCGGGACAGCACTTTCTCTATCTTTTCCCCCGCCAGCTCGGTGAACGGGACCTGCTCGGGCTTGAGGCTTTTGAGCAGGGTCTTCATGGCCGGCGTGGCCGCGGCGTCGTGCCGGGCGTAAAAGAGTTCCCCGAACTCGGCTTCCAGGTCTTTGTAGACCTGGGCCGGGTTCTTGCCCAGCACGGCCGTGATCTCGGCCGACAGCAGCGCCAGGATGATGGCGTCCTTGTCCGTGCTCCAGGCGCCGCCGCCCAGGCGCAGGAACGAGGCGCCCGCGCTCTCCTCGCCGCCGAAGCCCAGCCCGCCGTCGAGCAGGCCGTCTACGAACCACTTGAAGCCCACCGGCACTTCCAGCAGCTTGCGGCCCAGCCGGGCCGCCACGCGGTCTATCATGCAGCTGGAGACCGCGGTCTTGCCTACGGCGGCGTCGGGGCGCCAGCCGGGCCGGTGCGCGAACAGGTAGGAGATGGCGGCCGCCAGGTAATGGTTGGGCTGCATCAGGCCCGCCGGCGTCACTATGCCGTGGCGGTCGTAGTCGGCGTCGCAGCCGAAGCCTATGTCGAATTTGTCCTTGAGGCCTATCAGGCGCTGCATGGCGTAGGTGGACGAGGGGTCCATGCGTATCTTGCCGTCCCAGTCCGCCGTCATGAACGCGAAAGCGGTGTCCACTTCCTCGCTGACCACGGTGAGGTCCAGCCGGTAAAGCTCGGCGATGGGCGCCCAGTATTTTACGCCGGCTCCCCCCAGCGGGTCCACGCCTATCTTTACGCCGGCGGCGCGGACGGCCTCCAGGTTCACCACGTCGGCCAGCTCGCGCGTGTAATTGCCCAGGTAGTCGTGCACGCGGGTGGTGGGGGCTTTGAGCGCGGCTTTATACTGCATGCGCTTTACGCCGGCCAGGCCGGTTTCGAGGATCTTATTGGCCAGCGACTGTATGCGGGAAGTAACTTCCACGCCGGCGGGGCCGCCGTGAGGCGGGTTGTATTTAAAGCCGCCGTCGGCGGGCGGGTTGTGCGAGGGCGTTATCAGGATGCCGTCGGCCAGGCCCATCTGGCGGCCGCGGTTATGGTTCAAGATGGCGTGCGAAACGGCCGGCGTCGGGGTGTGGCGTTCTTTGCCCGCTATCATAACCTGCACGCCGTTGCCCGCCAGCACTTCCAGCGCGGTCTCGAAGGCGGGTGCGGACAGCGCGTGCGTGTCCATGCCCATGAACAGCGGGCCGTAGACGCCGGCTTCCTTGCGGTACTGGCAGATGGCCTGTGTCACGGCCAGGATGTGCCGCTCGTTGAAGGAGCGGTTGAGCGAACTGCCGCGGTGGCCCGAGGTGCCGAAAGAGATGCGGTGCTCCGGCACGGAGGGGTCCGGCACTTCCTTATAATAAGCGTTGAGCAGTTTGGGGATATCGGTGAGCAGTTCCTTCGGCAGCGGTTTTCCGGCATAGGCGCTTATCGGCATAGTGGTCCCCTTTATGGCTGTGGGCGGGTTTTATTCCTGTCCCGCAGTTAAATTCTAATAAATATATGGCCGGCAAGAAAAAGGCGCCAGGACGCTTTTAAAATAAAAAGCGGCCTGACGCCTTTAAGTCCGCGGTGCGGGGCTTAGAACGGTACTTCGTCCATCCCGTCGCCGCCGCCGGTCTCCGCCGCGGCCTTTTTCGGGGCCCTTTTGGGCGCGGGCTGTTCTTCCTGCTCGGCGTCGCCGGCGGGAACGTCGCCGCGGGCGCCCAGGAATTCTATTTCGTCGATGTACACCACCATCTTGGAGCGCTTCTCGCCGCCTTCTTTGGCGTTCCATTCTTCCAGCACCAGGTGGCCTTCCACGTAGGCCTGGGAGCCTTTGCGCAGGTATTTCTCTATCAGGTCGGCCAGCTTGCGGCCGGTGTCGCGGTTGAACGCTTTCAGGTCCACCCATACCGGCACTTCTTCCCACTGCCCGCTTTGCTGGTTCTTGCGGCGGTTATTTACCGCGAAGCCCACGTTGGCAACTTTGCCGCCGTTGCTGAAGGTCTTGATCTCCGGGTCGCGGGTGAGGCGGCCGATCAGCATTACCTTGTTCAAGTTTGCCATATGTAATTCTCCTTGGACTTCTTTAGCGTTGCTTCAAAAACAGTATAGCAGGGCAACCCGACAGCGTCGTGTCGGGTTGGCGGCGGCTGGATTTAGTGCTTGCTTTGCCATACGTGATAATTCTATCAAATAGGTCCCGTCAGCACGCGGGGTTCCCGGCGGCCAGCTGCCCGCAGGCGGCGGCTATGTCGGAGCCCTTTTCGCGGCGCAGATGCGTGCGTATGCCGGCGGCCGTCATGATGTCCTGGAACTGCCGGGCTTTTTCGAAGCTGCCCGGCGCGAAAGTTCCGCCGCCGGGATGCGCGTTGTACATTATCAGGTTCACCTTGCACGGCACGTCCTTGATCAGCGCCAGCAGCTTCTGCGCGTCGGCCGGAGAATCGTTGAGGCCGTCGAAGAAAATATATTCGAAGAACACCTGTTTTCCGGTTTTGGCGCAGTAATGGCGCGCGGCCTTTATAATTTCCCGCAAGGGGTATTTCTTTTCCATCGGGGCCAGTCCCGCCCGCTGCGCTTCGTCGGCCGTTATCAGCGAGACCGCCAGTTTTATTTCCAGGTGCGATTCCGCCAGTTCCTTGATCACCGGCACCACGCCCACCGTGGAGACGGTGATCCTGGTCTGCGGGAAATTATAACCTTTGTTGTCTGAAAGCATCAGCACGCTTTTTTTGACATTGGCCCAGTTCAGGAACGGCTCGCCCATGCCCATGAACACGATGCTGTCCGGGGTGCCGCCCGCGCGCCGGCAGGCCGCGAACTGCGCCAATATTTCCGACGGCCTGAGGTCGCGCCGCAGCCCAAGGGCGCCCGTGGCGCAGAAAGCGCAGGCGCAGGCGCAGCCCGACTGGGAGGAGAGGCAGAAGGAGACGGTTTTCTTGTTGAACAGCACCACGCTCTCGGCTTTCGCGCCGTCGGGGAACGTGAACAGCAGCTTCACGGTCTTGTCTATCTTTGAGACCAGCTTCTGCGGCGCGGCGTGCGGCGCCAGGGAATACTTGGCCGCGAGCCTGGCCTTAAGCTCTTCGGTAACGCCGTCCAGGGCGGCGAAGCTTTCGGCGTTCTTGCGGTACAGGCAGTTCCAGACGCGGTCCACTTTTGAACCTTTTTCCCCCATCGCTATCAGCGCCCCAGCCAGTTCCTGCCGCGTAAAATCCCTGATATCCTGGTTTGTCATTTATTGTCCATGTCCGCCGCGTCGGCCGCCGTGGCGTGCCGCACAGTAATTTTACAATACATTCGCCGGCCCCGTATTGCCCGCCGTCCGCCGCCGGCGGGAATTGATATAATTCAGGTCATGGATGAAAGACTGAAGGTGGCCGTGCTGGAGGACGACGAGATGTTCGCCGCCCTGCTGGCGGAGCTGCTGGGCGAATATTACGACGTGGTGATAGGCCGCAACGGCCTGCAGGGCATAGCCCTCTGCCTCGAGGGCGGCGTGGCCGCCGTAGTTTCCGAGGTGGGCCTGCCCGACTTCGACGGCGTAAAGATGCTTACCGAATTCAGGAAGAACCCCCGCCTCTCCTCGATCCCGGTCTTTATGATGACGGCCACGGATTTTTTCGGGTATACCCGCGCGGAGATAGAGCGGTTCCCGCAGGTGCGCGGGATCTTATATAAGAGCGAAAGCCCGGAGATAATAGTGGAAGCGGTAAGGACCGCGCTGCACGGCGGCTGACAAGGCCGCCGGGTTAAACAGCCTTCACGGCGCCCGCTTCGTAACCGCCAGGCGCCACTGCATCCCGTAAACCCCTATATTCGTCCACAGCACTTCTTTCTTTACGGGGCCTTCCGTCGCCCTGCCCGGGAACTCGGCGCTGCCGCTGCCGGCTTCGGCGGAAACCATCTGTTTGCCGAGTTTGAGCAGGCCGGGGAAAGCTTTATACGCCGGGTCCTGGAACAGCAGCCGCCCGGTTTGCGCGCTGTCGGCGTGGTACAGAATGCGCCCGTCGGGCTGCAGCAGCCAGGCTTCCAGCGCCGGGTCCTGCGCTTCGCCGGCCAGCAGCCCCTGCAGTATGGCTTCGGGCTTCAGCAGCGCGCTGACCGCGCCGGCGAACTGCCCGTCTGAAAATACCGGGTACTCCATATCCGCGGCCTCGAAGCCTTCCACGGTGCGGAACACTTTGCTCAGCACCGGGCTCCTGTTTTCCCGCAGTTCGGCCACCTGCTCCTGGGCGCTGATGTCCGTGCCTTCAAAACTTTTGTACGCGGCGGGCTCCACCGTTACCATCACGCCCTTGCCGTCTATCGCGGCGCAGTCCGCGATGGCGGGATCGGAGGCGCACAGGTCCTGCAGAACTTTCCGCGCGCGCGCGCCTTTGAGGCCGGTCCTGCCCAGTTCGTCCGCCGCCTGGGACAGCGCCTGGTCCAGGGCGCCGAACAGCGCCTCCAGCTGCCGCTTCAAGCCGGCCAGCAGAACTTCGGGCTTAACGGGCTTGGCCGGGGCCGGCTTCAGGCCGGCGCCCGCGCTGCCGCTGGAAACGCTCACGGCGGCGGGCGTGGCTGGCGCCGGCTTTGCGGCCGCGGCGGCCCGGGCCGCGGCCGGCGGCAGGCCGAGCAGCGCCGCGGAAATTATCAGGATCAGTTTTTTCATTATTCCCCCCCGCCCGGTCATTTCCGGCCGGCAGCGGTTCATTGCCGCGGCGCAGGGCCGTACACTTCTTCCCTGGTCAGGTAGCCGCTTTCAACTAAGACTTTGCCGATATTGGTCCTGTCCACCGCTACCGGGATGAGCAGCAGCGAGGGCACGTCGATCTTGCCGTTGGGCACCGAGGCGTTCACCGGGGCGTCGCCGCCCGACGCGAAATTCATGGCGGCCCCGAAGGCGGCCGCGGCCAGCTGCCTGGTATCCTTGAAAACGGTCATCGCCTGGGAGCCTTCCACTATGCGCCTGGCGGCGGCCGCTTCCGCGTCCTGGCCGGTAACCTGCACCAGCCCGGTAAGCTTGTAGCGGTTCAGCGTCTGTATCACGCCGCCGGCGGTGCCGTCGTTGGGGGCCAGCACGGCCTGTATATCGCCGTTGTTGGCCGCCAGGGCTTTCTCCATCAGCTTCATCGCTTCCGAAGGCTCCCAGTCTTTTACCGCCTGGTCCATGATGATCTGTATGTACCCGCGTTCGGCCAGGGGCCGCAGTATGTTCATGGCGCCCTGCCGGAACAGCGTGGCGTTATTGTCCGTGGGCGCCCCGGCCAGCACCACGTAGTTGCCCCGCGGGACCAGGCGGGAGATATAGCGCCCCTGTATCTCGCCCACTTTAACGTTGTCGAAAGAAACATAAAGGTCTACGTCGGCGTTGAGGATAAGCCGGTCGTAGGAGATGACTTTCACGCCTTGGGCGTGGGCCTTCTGCACTATGGCCGCCGCGGCCGTGGCGTCGTGCGGGGCTAAGATCAGCACGGTGATATTCTGTGCCAGCAGGTTGTCGCATTGCACCAATTGCCGGGCGGAGTCGTTGTTGGAAACTTCCACCAGCAGCTCCACGCCCAGCGCCGCGGCTTCCTTGCGCAGCTGCGCGAGGTCGCGCACCCACCGCTCTTCGCGCTGGGTAGGTATGGACAGGCCTATCTTTATGCTCTTTTGCGGCTGCTCCTTGGCGCAGCCGCACAGCAGCAGGAGGGTAAGGCCGGCTATGAAAATATTCGTTTTTTTCATAAGCGTTGAGCGCGCCGGCGCCCGCTTCAGGCGGGCTGCGGCGGGTTCTGGGGCTGTATCCAGGGAATGCACAGCAGCTCGCTCTTGATGTAATGCAGTATGGCGGGCGCGAGCATTATGCCGGGGATGCCCATCACGGTGTTGCCGATAAGTATGGCGATGAGCATCTGCCACATCGGCAGGTTCACGCTGGTCCCCATTATTTTGCTGTTCAGGAAATATTCCAGCTTATGGATGGCCACCAGGAAGGCCAGGGCCAGGATAGCCTGGTTGAGCGAAATGCCCAGCGCGGTTATCACTATGACCGTGTTGGTGATGATATTGCCGATGATGGGCATGATGCCGATGATGAGCGTCATGGTCGTAAGGAAAGCGAAATGGGGCAGCGCCATGAAGTAAAGGAAGATGGCCGTCAGCACGGTATTGATGGCGGAAATTATGATCTGCGCGCCGAACACTTTTTCGAAGCTGTGCACGAACCTGCGGATGCGCAGGTTGGTTTCCCTGCGCACCGCGTCGAAGAGATTCGCCTCGTATTTCGGCGGTTTGCCGGCCACGAAAAAGAGCACGGCCGCCACGACGCCGATGATCATGTGGAAAACTTCCCGCGTCAGCAGCGTGCTGGCTTTGGTGATGCTCAGCGCGTTGGCCAGGAGCTTGTCGTTGGCGAATTCGCGCAGGTCCTGGAAATTGGCGAAAGGGAGTTCCAGGCCGTGTTCCTGCGCCAGGGTCATAACCTTGGGCAGGGCCACTTCCACGATATTCGGCAGGGTCAGCAGCGTCTGCTTGATGAAGCGCAGGAAGATGAAGATCACGAGGGCCGCCGTGATGATAAAGCCTATGGCCGCTATCCAGCGCGCCGCGGCCAGCGGGACGCGCCATTTCACGGCCCTGAAAAAAACTTCCATGAACATGAAGGAGAACAGGGCCGCCAGCACCACGTGCCCCATGCTGAAGAACAGGACGCCCAGCAGCATCAGCGTCATAAGGCCGTAGGAGATCTTTGCGGCTGTAGTCATGGGGTAAGAATAGCATTTTTGGGAAAAAGTATGCATTTGAAAAAGCGGGTTGCGCCGGGCGGCGATATTTATATATCGTGCTGGATACAAGGAACCCGCCGCAATGAACCATCCGCATATAAAAAGACTGGACGCCTACCGGCTGGAGCTCCTGCCCTCCTACAAGCCGGGCATGCGCGCCTCCGCCATAGTTTACGCCGACGAGGCCCTTGAGGGTTTTATCGAGCCGGCGGCCCTGGAGCAAGCCGCCAATACGGCCACCCTGCCGGGCCTGGCCGGCAACGCATTGGCAATGCCGGACATACATACCGGCTACGGTTTCCCCATCGGCGGGGTGGCGGCTTTCAGCGCCGGGGACGGCGTGATCTCGCCGGGCGGCGTGGGCTATGATATAAACTGCGGGGTGCGGCTGCTGGCCACGGCGCTCGAGGCAAGCCTGCTGCGGCCAAAGCTGGAAGCTCTCGCCGCCGCGCTGTGCGCGCGGGTGCCGGCCGGGCTGGGCGCCGGCGGCGGCCTGCTCCTTGCCCGGCGCGAACAGGCGCTGCCGCTGGTAAAGGGCGCGGCGTGGGCCGTGGCCCGCGGCCTGGGCCGGCCGGAGGACCTGCTGTACGCGGAATCCGGCGGCGCCCTGCCCGGGGCCGACCCGGACGCCGTCAGCGGCCGCGCGCTGGAGCGGGGGCGCGGGCAGCTGGGCACGCTGGGCTCTGGCAACCACTTCCTGGAAGTGCAGGAGGTTACCGATATTTACAACGAGGCGGCGGCCCGCGCTTTCGGCCTGTTCAAGGGGCAGGTAACGCTGATGCTGCACACCGGTTCGCGCGGCCTGGGCCACCAGGTCTGCACGGATTTCATCGGCGTCATGCGCGCCGCCGCGCGCCGCTACGCCATCCCTCTGGCCGACAGCCAGCTGGCGGCGGCCCCCTTCGCCAGCCCCGAGGGGCAGCGCTATTTCGGCGCCATGCAGGCGGCCGCGAACTACGCCTGGGCCAACCGCCAGGCCCTGACGGGGCTGGCGCGCGAAACTTTCTGCGCGGCGCTGGGTCTGGGCGAGGCCACCCTGGCCATGCGGCTGGTCTACGACGTGGCCCACAATATCGCCAAGCTTGAAGAGCATACGGTGGCTGGCAGGAAGGTGAAAGTCGTCGTGCACCGCAAGGGCGCCACGCGCGCTTTCGCCCCCGGCCACCCGGAGCTCCCCCCCGCCTACGCGCGCACCGGGCAGCCCGTGATAATCCCCGGCGACATGGGCCGCTGTTCCTATTTGCTGGCCGGCACGCGCAAAGCGATGACCGATACTTTCGGCTCGGCCTGCCACGGGGCGGGGCGCCTGCTGTCACGGCACGAGGCGCAGCGCCGGGCGCGTGGCCGGGATATAGCGGCGGAGCTTGCGCTTAAAGGCGTATGGGTGCGCAGCGCCGACCGCGCCACCCTGGGCGAGGAAATGCCGGAGGCTTACAAGGACGTGGACGCGGTGGTGGGCGTGATCGCCGGCGCCGGCATAGCCGGCAAAGTCGCCAGGTTCCGTCCCCTGGCGGTGCTGAAAGGGTGAGCTTTATTAATTACATCGCCCGGCCGGAGGCCTGGCGTACGTTCTTGTACAAACGGCGGCTGGCGGCCAGGGCGGCGTCCACGCAGGCCAGCGAGAACGGCGTAAGGGTTTCCGCCGGGTCCATCTGCACGCGGTAAAGGCAGCAGTACTCGGCAACTTCCCTGCGGGCCCCGGCCAGCGCCGTGTTGGCCGAATAGTCCCCGCCCGCGGCTTCAACCTGGCCGGCCAGTTTTTTAAAGTTCAGCCGGGAGTAAGTTTCCCTTATCTGCCTTTCCGCTTCCGGGTCCCTGCCCGCCGTCTTTTCCTCTTCGCCGATGATGGAAAGTGGCTTTAGCTCCGAGAGCTTCCGCTTTATGAAATCCTTGCTGCCGGCCATCGCGGCGCTGACCGTTTTGAATTCCGCGGCTGAAACCAGTCGGTCTATGGCTGCCTTGAACTCGTCGACGGCCGCCGGCGTTAAGCGGCCGGTTTCCAGCTTGCGGGTGAAGCCGGCGCAGACTTCCCTGAGCGTTTCGCTCTGCAGGACGGCCAGGTATTCCGCCATGTTCTGCAGGGAGGTCAGGAAAAACTCCTTTTCGTCGGCGTAGCCGGGCGGGAGTTTGCCCGTGAACGCCTTCAGCGCGGTTACAAGTCTGGTCTGATTCTCTGTTTTTGACATGGTCGCTGCCGGGGCTTTTCCGCCGGAGGCCTCAGGCGGCCGGTTTCAGGCTGAGGTTCTCGCCGCAGTCGGTGACTTCGGTCGCCAGGGTCAGGCGGTAAATTTCGGAGCGGCAGACCAGGCCGAAGGTCCCTGTCTGCGGCTTATTGCGTTCCACTATATCCATGCCGCCCAGGGCCTTGAGCCGCGCCGACGCCATATTGCCTTCCATCCGGTTCAGCCGCGCTATCTCGTCCAGCGCTCCCGGCGCGCCGGCCCGCACAAGGTAGCAGGCGCCTTTCGCTTCTATGCGCATTTCCGCGGGCTTTTCCTCGCCCAGGAACTGCAGCAGCTTGCCCGTAAGGTATTTCACGTGCGGCTCGTTGATCTCGTTCTTTACGCTTTTCGCCGCCGAGCGCAGGCGGTTCAGCGCCGCTTCTTCCAGCGCCAGCCCTTCGCCGCCCGGGATCTTCTGCAGGTCCAGGGCGTATTCTTCGGCCAGTTTGTAAAGCACGGAAATATTGGCCGGTTCCGTTATCCCGAACTCGAATTCCGCGCCCAGGAGATTGCGGATCAGCTCGTGCAGTTCAAAATTGAAGGGGTGGCTTATCGCCAGCAGCGTGGTCTCGCCGGGGGCGTTGACGGCCGCTATGTTGTTCTGCAGCGCGAATTTGAGCGGCAGCACTCCCAGTTTTATGTCGTTGGGGTTTATGAACGGGAAATACGGGCGCTGCGCGAAGCCGGCCAGGAAGCGCGCCAGGCGGGCCGGGGTTATCTTCAATATGCCGGCCAGTTTGTAAACCTCGCCCGGCGGCAGCGCGGTTATGGCTTTGGACGCGGCGCTGTCCGGCTTAAAGGCGTCCATTACCTTTACCTTGAAGTCGGAGAATTTGAAGCTGCCGCCAGCCGGCGCCGCGGCGCCGCGGGAGGCCGGTGCCTGGAGGCCGGTGTTCCAGGCCGCTTTTTTTACGGCGTAGCGGCGGGTTATTTCCAGCAGCGCCTTCTTTTCGAAAGGCTTGGTCAGGTAATCCACCCCGCCGGCGGCCAGGGCGCTTACTTTGTTCTGCGGCTGGGTCAGCGCCGACATGAATACCACCGGTATCCGGGCCGTCTGCTCGTCCTGCTGCAGGGCCTTGCAGACTTCATAGCCGCTCATTCCCGGCATCATGATGTCCAGCAGGATCAGGTCCGGGTCCATTTTTTTGGCGATGGCGATGCCGATCTTTGGGTCCGAGGCCGAAAAAACTACGAACCCTTCCTTTGTGAGCAGCGCAATGACGTTCTGGACTATGTCCCGGTTGTCGTCTATGCAGAGTATCTTCAGTTGGTCTGTTGTCATCGCCCGTCAAATTCCCGTAAACGGCGCGCACAGGCGCCGGTTCATTTTATAATTATACAATAATAGAAAATCCCGTATTCACTCCAGCGCCCTGGCGGCCATGCGGTGCAGGTCATCGTTGGCCAGGGCCTGGGCTTTTTTCTTTACGACGCGGGAGAAATACTCCCTCTCGGTCTTGGTCATGGGCTGGCCGCGCAGCTTCTTCAGGAAAAGCTGTTTTTGCTTCGCCGGGAAGATCCTGGCTAAGGCGTATTCCAGACTGAGCTGTTCCCTGGCCGCCGCCGCGGTTTTCAGGCTTTCCGCGCTCTTCTTGAAACTTGCCAGGAAGCGGGCCCTGATCTTTTGCATCTGCAGCTGCTCCTCCCCTATCTTTATGGCCCTGTTTTCCTTAAAACTTAAGAGATAAGCGCTGAGCGCGCCTCGCGCGAACCCGGAAACGGCCTTTTGTATCCAGTTAAAGCGCAGGCCCAAGTGCCGGTACAGGGCTGCCGATATCAGCATGAGTGCCTTGAAATTGTCCTTTTCATGGGCTTGCAGGTGGGCCAAGGCGGCTTCAGCGTTGAACTTGCCCGCTTCCGCGGCATTGGCCAGCATAACCGGGAAGGCTTCCCAGAAACGCGGGTCCCGGCTGATTACAACTTCAGCCAGTGTCAGATTGCAATCTGAAATAATATCGGCATCGGAAAATTCTAATCCCAAGGCCCCGGCCTTTTTTAACAAGTCTTCATGTTTCATTTTTGCTCCAATGCACGAATTTATAATTGTATTAAATAGTAAAATATATTGTATTAAAACATACAATATTTAGCAAGTAAAAACGGTTAAGTCAAAAGATGTGCGAGCATATTTTTTGGCAGGCGGCAGGGATTGCGGCTGTGAAGGCTATGTGCTTTTTAAAGTATGGAAAGCGGTACCGCGCCTGTTGCGGTTGAATGAATGCTTTATTGTCCGTTTAGGGTTAAATGCCGTCGCCGCGGGTCCAGCTGCCGGCGGCGCGGTCGGTGCCTGCCGTATTGCCAGCTCCCAGCCTTCTTAAATGGGCCTTGGTTTTGGCAATAAGCAGGTTCATGTCTATGGCATTGGGAATAACGTCATTGACCCCGGTGGCGAGTATTTCAACTGTTTCCCTGTTGGGTGTTCTGGCCATGTCGCACATGGCTATTACCGACAGGCCGCGCATCCTGGCCAGGAAGGACCGCAATTCCGACATTTTGGCTATGCCCAGGCTGTCCATGTCCAGCAGCACCAGTATGAATTTGGGCTTGTCCTGGGTGGTGAACTTTGCGCAGGCCGTGACCGTTACCAGCGGGATATACGCGGAAGCGAAAGTCCTGGCCGCGGCCGAGGCCAGGTTCGAATTTGCCGTTATAAGAAGAACTCTTTGATCCGCCATGTATATGCCGCGTTTTTGAGAAAGGCGCAGAACCCCTGAACCTCGAATACAATAACCTATATTTTACATTATCTGCCCGAGTTTCACTAACGGCATAAAGCCGGAAAGTAACCGGGCGCACGAGTTCAAAACGCTAGTGCAACAAAATAAATAGACCTGCTGTAGAATATAG
>DAOPZW010000056.1:0-16552 GCA_035353595.1 Elusimicrobiales bacterium
TCTTCTGCTTGAGTATCTGCATCTTTTCCTGCGCCAGGTTGGCGGCCAAAGTCCTGTTCTTGGAAAGCTGGACGGCTTTTTGGATATTGCCGAAGGTACCCATCAGCGCGACAATTCCCACGGTGAGGATGACGAGGGACACCATCACCTCTATAAGCGTGATGCCCGCGCGCAGCCGGCTGAAAACGGACTTTTTCCGCTCCGAAGCCCAGACCGCGGCGACGCCGCGGCGTTTAATTAAATCGCTGTTTTTGGCGCGGAACGTGACATTCATAAATTAAAACTGCCCTAACCCGCAGCGTTCATGCCGGACGAAGGCAAGAAAAAAACAAAAAACGTCACTTATAATCAAACCCGGACCTGTTGCCGATCAACCTTCATCAGAAGACGGTAAGAACTTAAATTTTAAACCCCGGGGAATCTTAACTTAACGCCAGGACCGCAGGCTATAGCCTTTACGGGTAAGAACCGGCGTCCTCTTCTTCGGCCGGGGCTTCCTTGCCGGTGGGCGCGGCGCCGGCCGGGCCGGCAGGGGGTTCTTCCGCTATGGGGGCGGCGGCGGCTTTTTTGCGCAGCACGCGGCGCTTCTTGCCGGGCGCGGGCTCTTTATCAACCATCACGCCGCCATCCTCCTCACCGGGAGCGGCGGCGGGCGCGCCCTGGGGCGGGGCCCCCGCGGCGACTTTCTTGCGGCGCACCAGGCGCTTTTTGCGCGCCGGAGCAGCCGGCTCTTTGGCCCCGGCGGGCTCCACCGCCGCCTCGGGCGCAGGCGCGGGCTTGTTCTTGGCGGCCAGCATAGTGTCGTAAGCCTGGCGCTGCTCATCGTCGAGCTCGTCGCGCACCAGGTCGGGCATACCGCTGTTGATCCTGGCCATAGCTTCCCTGTTCCGGTTCATTTTATCCAGCCAGGTCTTCTCCTGCGCGGCGTTCTTCTCGAACTCTTTCATGTTCTTGTCAAATTCCCGGGTTTTCTGCTCCACGGCCTTGGCAATGCGCTCCTCCTGCCTGGAGCTGAGTTTCAGGGCCTGAGAAACTTCCGACATTATTTTCTGCGCGTCAGGCCGCTGCAGCGCCGCCTGGCTCTCCTGGGAAGCGGCCTCCGTACCCGCCTGCGTTTCAGGCGCCGCCAAGGCCGCAGGCGCGCACACCGTTAAGAATGAAGCGAATATCAGTAGTTTTTTCATCGTTTTTCTCCACAAAACAGCGGCGGCTGCGCGGCCGCTTTCGGTTATTCAATGTAAGTATACTTAATTATAACAAATGATTGGGAACAGCAGAAAAGGCCCGGCTGGCGGCGGGCGGCCCGGCATATTGACACTGAGGTCTTTCAGTGTTATATTATTCAAAGTTCAGCAGCTTTAAGGAGCGCGTATCGCCATGGAAGAAACCCCGAAAAAGTCCGGCTGGAAAATTTTCCTGTACCTCACGCCCTTGTACATACTCGTGGCCATCCCCTTGGTCAAATGGACCATGAAGAACAATTCAAGCGAAATAGCCCTTTCAAACGACGAATACAGCGCTTTCAACTCTTCCGAAGGTGAAATTAAAAAAGCCGTCCCCTCCCAAAAGGAGCCGGACCTGACCGATACCGGCTACGGCGTACGCTACCGCTCCGGTGGCAGCAAGAACGGCACCCAGGAAGAAATGGATATGGGTTACGTTGAAGGCAAGCTTACGGAAACCCTGGGCAAATACCTCGACAAGCCCAAAGCCGTAGAAGAACTTTTCAACAACCAGTGGGTGATCAAGGGCTTTATGGGCCGCAGGAACGTGAAGAACTACCTGGCCAACCGCGCCAACCTGCGCGGCCTGCTCGAAGGCACTTCCGCCGTCTCCGATTTCCTGGCCGACCCCGTTGTCAGGTCCGCCATAGGCGACCCGCGGGTACTGGCCGTGCTGGTAGACTGCGACATGGCCAAGACCCTGCTCGCGTCGCGGACGGTGCAGGAATACATCAGCGACCCCAAGGCCGTGGAGACCGTGGTCGTCAACAACCCCGCGCTCAAGACGGTGCTGCGCAACCCCGCGGTAAAGTCGGCCATCATAAACAACCCGCAGGCGGCGCCGCTGGCGCGCAACCTGGGCTGGAAACAATAACCTCCGGGCCCTTCCGTCGGCAGGCCGCGGCCTGTTGACACTTATCAAACAAAAGTCCTATATTCAGGGTAGGCCTTACGGCCTGTACTCTCGGTTCCGCTGCCCAGGAGGGAAAATGAACAGGTTTTCAGGAATAGTAGCCGGCGCGCTGCTGCTGTTGGCGGCCCAGGCGCAGGCCTCGCAGAAGATAGTAAGTTTCGAAGCGTCCTACCGCAACGGCGCCATGGCCAGAAGCGTCGAAGCCATAGGCGGCCGGGTTACCCGCCAGTTCAAGCTCATCGACGCCCTCGTGGCCGTCTTCCCCGACAATGTAAAGAACGCCTCCATCTACTCGCTGGACGGCGTTACCAGCGTGGAAGAAGACCTGACCATCAAATGGATAGAATCAGAACCGCTGTCCATGAACGCCGTGCCCCTGCCCACCCTGGGCGGCGCCCTGCAGATGATACGCACCGGCGAAGGCTGGAACGCGCCCGCGGTGCCCGCGGCGCGGCCTGACACCGACCCCGAGATCCCCTGGGGCGTAAAGCGCGTTAACGCCGCCGGCGCCTGGAACTTCACCGAAGGCGCGGGCGTGAAAGTGGCGGTCATCGACACCGGCGTGGACTTCAACCACCCCGACCTTAAAGCCAATTACAAAGGCGGCTACAACACCATCATCACCACCGCGGCCCCGCTGGACGACCACGGCCACGGCACGCATGTATCCGGCACCATCGCCGCCGTGCGCAACGCCACCGGCGTAGTGGGCGTGGCCCCCCGGGCCAGCCTCTACGGCGTGAAAGTGCTCGACAAGAACGGCAGCGGCTCCTACTCCAACGTGATGGCCGGCATCGAATGGGCCACCCTCAACGGCATGCAGGTCATCAACATGAGCCTGGGCGGCGGCGGCGCGATGGAATCCATGCAGAAGGTCATCAAGGCGGCTTACGACGCCGGGGTTACCATAGTCTGCGCGGCCGGCAACGATTCGGGCCCGGTGAACTACCCGGCTAAATACCCGGAATCCATCGCGGTCTCGGCCTCCGATTCCTACGACAAACTGGCCTCTTTCTCCTCCAAAGGCCCCGAAATAGCCGTCATCGCCCCCGGCGTGGACATTTACTCCACCAAGAAAGGCGGCGGCTACCGGACCATGTCGGGCACCTCGATGGCCTGCCCCCACGTGGCGGGGCTTGCGGCCCTGGCCATAGGCGCCGGCGCCAACAACCCCGCGGCGGTCAGGCAGTCCATGACCAATTCCGCCACCCTGCTGCCGGGCCTTAAGCCCACGGACCAGGGCGCCGGCCTGGTAGACGCGGCCAAACTCGGCAATTAACTTAAGCCGGAAAAAAGAGAAGGCCCGCGCAGTTCGCGCGGGCCTTTTTCTTTTCCCCTCCCCTCCCGGCCGGGCCTGGCCCGGCTCCCGCTTACCAGGCGTAGCCTTCACCGGTAAGCTGTTCCACCCGCTGGTCGACTATCTTTGCCTTGTTGGCCTTGCGGTTCTCAAGGTTCTTCTTAAGCTTGGCCAGGTCCGTCTCCATGCGCTTGACGCGCAGTTCCTGGGCTTTGGACTTAAGGTCAAAAAGCTCGGAGATCCTGTTCTTAAGAGAGTCTTTAATGCCGCTTTTTTCCGCGTCCTGGGCTCTTTCCAGCTTGCGGGACAGCTCTTTGACCTCGAACTCGAGGGCCAGCGTCCTCACGGCGTCCTTCTCTACCGCGGCATCCTCTTCCATTCTGGCGCCGGCCAGCATTTTGCCGGCCATCTGCATCGCCATGTGATACTTCGCGGGGGCCGCCGTCTTTTGGTTCTCCAGTTTAGCGGCGAAAGCTGCGTCGTGTTTCTTAATGACCGCGAGGATATCCTCGTCTGACATCAGGTCGCGCCCGCCCATCATGCCGCCGCCCTCTCCGCCACCCATGATCTTGCGCACCTTCACGATAGTGCGCCCCTCCCCCTGCTCCTCCTCCATCCCGCGCATACCCCTGCCGCCCTGCCTGCCGCCGGGACCTTTACGCTCCATACCCATTTCCGCGCGGGCCGGGCCGGGGCCGCCTTCGGTTATCTCGACATCTTCCTCCACGCCCTCGGGCCCCTGCTGCGCGCGCAGAACCTGCGCGGGGGCGGCCGCCAGCGCCATCACACCCAGCCACATAACGATCTTGTTTTTCATACGCTCTCCTTAATTGAAATATCCGGCACCGCTTCTTACACTTCCTGCGCGCTTTCCGCCTCCAGCAGACCGTAGCTGTCGTCCCAATCCGACTGCGCCACGGCCATATCCGCCTGTGCCTTATCTATGGAATACTCTACGGAATCCAGCCCGGAATCCAGGCCGCTGTTCCAGGCCAGGCCCGGGCTGGTCCCGCGCCCCGGCAGGGAAAACCCCACCGCCAGCAACGCCGTCAGCGCGCCGGCGAGCAGGGCCTCCCCCCAGGTGCGGAAGCCGAAAACCGCCGCGCCGCCCGCGGCCCGGGCCTGCGCCAGCACGGCGGCCACCGCGGCGGCCGGAGGCTCCGCGGCCGAGGCTTTCAGCCAGCCCTGCGCCGCCTCCAGCGCGGCCAACTCCCCGCGGCAGGCCGCGCAGGTCTCAAGGTGGCGTTCCACCCCGGCCTTAAGCTCCCCGGCGAGCTCGCCGTAGAAGTAAAGGATGAGTTTTTCTCCGTATCCGCAGTTCATATCAGGCTCCTGACTATACAACGCGCCGCCCCCCGGTTTTATTGCGGCTTTTTTTCAAGCTCTTTGCGCAGCAGGGCCGCGGCCCGGCTCATGCGGGCCAGCACCGTCCCTATGGGCAGCCCCAGCAGCTCCGCTATTTCTTTAAAGGACAGTTCCGAGTAATGCCGCAGGTAGAAAACTTCGCGCTGCTCCGGAGAAAGCCGCTCCAGTGCGGCGCTTATTTTTTCTCCGAGAGCTTTGTTCTCCAGCGTTTCGTGGGGCCCGGGTTCCGGGGAAACGGCCGTCTCCAGCGGGCCGGGCGCAGCATCATCGTCGGCGGGCGCGGCGACGCCTTCCTGGGAGAACAGCGCGCTGCGCGAACCTTCGCGTCTGAAATGGTCCATGGCGGCGTTGCGCGCCACCGTGAACAGCCAGGCGCTGAACTTTTCGCGCTCGCCGTAGGCGCCGGGCCGGCGCACCAGCTTCAGCCACACTTCCTGGAAAATATCGTCGGCGGCGTCGGGCCTGCCGGTAAGGCGCAGCAGATAGCCGTAAACGGCGGCCTTGTGGCGCTCCATCAGGGCGCCCAAGGCCTCCGCGTCGCCCCCTTTGAACGCCGCCACAAGTTCCTGGTCAGTAAGCATAGTTGAGGTGAAACCCTGCTCCGCTGCGTCGGGCGGCCTTTCTCACAAAGGGCATAATTTAATACGATGACTATCGTGCGCCGGATAAATACTATTCTTTTATTCTTCCTGTTTCAACCCGGCCCCGCCCGGGCCGAACCCTCCTCCTATGAACTTTACCTGCGCGGCGACCTGTCGAAAGCCGCCTCCTCTTATTTCAACGACGCCGCCGCGGTCCCGGACCAGTCCCGGCCGCTGCTGAACGCCGCCATGTGCCTGCGCCAGGCGGGGCGCTACCGCGACGCCGCCGCGGCCCTGGAGCTGGCGCTGAAAAGGGATTCCTACAACCCCGACATCTATTCCGAGCTGGGCTGGCTGCGCTTCCACCAGGCGGATTATGACGGCGCCAGGATAGCTTTCGAGAGCGCCCTGGGCATACAGGAGCTGCACGCCCGCGCCGAGCTGGGCCTGGCCAGCGTCTACTCCAACCTGGACGACAAAGAGCGCACCCTGATGCACCTGGAGAAATTCCGCAAGCTCCGCCCCGATTTCTCCGGCGTGGACTATATCCTGGCCTGGAACTACATGAACTTCAAGATGTACAAGGAAGCGGAAGAAGCCCTGATCGAGGCCCTGCGCAAGGACCCGACTTTCACGGAGGCGCGCCTGCCGCTGGCCGGCATTTACGCCCGCCAGAACAAGTTCAACGAGGCCTGGAACCAGTATTTCCGCGTGCTGGATTACGCCCCGCGCCACCCGCTGGCCACCAGCATGATGAAGGTGCTGGCCGGCAAACTGACCAAGCAGCCGGAAGAGATCAGGCCGCCGTTCCGGATAACCAAGCCGCTTAAAATGGAACACGTGGACGCCCTGGCCAGCCTGTCGAAATCGGTGAAACTGCGCATAGGCATCGGAACTACCTCCACCGGCAAGCAGGGCCGCAACAACCTGCTCAGGATAAAATCCTTCGAAGGCATGACCGTGACGGGCAAGGCCTCAGGCAAGCTTTTCGCAACGGTCCCCCCTGACGAGCTCTGGTTCGCGGTTTTCGAGGACGGCGCGGTGGTGCTGAAATCCCCCGACGGCACGGTGTACGGCCGCTTCCAGGGCCCCATACAGCTCAAGCCCAATAAGAAGAACGGCTCTATCATCTTCGACGCCTCTTCCAAGATAAAGAACCCGTGGTTCAGCGGCGCCGACCGGCAGTACCGCGGCGTCATAGAATTATTCCCCATAGCCGGCCGCGGCATAGGCGTGGTGAACGTGATAGAGAACGAACTGTACCTCATGGGCGTGGTGCCCAGCGAAGTGGCGCCGCAATGGCCCTACGAGTCGCTCAAAGCACAGGCCGTCATCGCCCGCACGCAGGTGCTGATACGCCGGGCTCGCGGCGGCCTGCACAAGGCCGACGGCTACCACCTGTGCGACGGCCAGCACTGCCAGGCCTACAAGGGCATGGCCATAGAAGCCAATACCACCAACAACGCCGTGGTGGACACCGAGGGCGAGATCCTGACCTACCACGGCAAGCCGGCCTACACTTTCTACCATTCCAACTGCGGCGGCTGGATACAGGCTTCCAAGGAGGTCACCGGCTGGGGCGATTCGGCCTACCTGGTGACGAAATCCGACACCCAGCCGGGCCGGCCGCTGGAGCCGCTGGACCCCTGGGATTTCCACCTCTGGCTGACCGGCAACCCGCAGGCCAACTGCAATTACCCGGGCCGCGTGCGCGCCGCCGAATTCCGCTGGATGAAGATAATCAAGCACAAGGACATGACCTTCCGCGTGAACCGGGATTACGCCGTGGGCGACCTGCTCGACATCGTGCCGCTGCGGCGCGGCCCCTCTGGCAATGTAAATTCAATAAGGATCAAGGGCACCAAAAAAACCATAACCGTGGACCGGGAGCACCTGATCCGCAACCTGCTGGGCTTCAGCTCGCTTAAAAGCACGCTGTTCGAAATTGAGATCAACCGCTTCAAGAACGGCAAGGTGCGCAATTACTGGATCTACGGCGGCGGCTGGGGCCACGCCATAGGCCTGTGCCAGAGCGGCGCCGCCGGCATGGCCGGCAAATACGGCACGCAATACAAGGAAATCCTGGAATTTTACTTCCCCGGCACCGGCATCCGCAGGATAAAGTACGTAGAGAAACCCAAAAAGCAGCCCGCGCCTCAGGCAACGGGATCCGAACCTCCGGCCGGCCCGCGCTGACCCGGCTTCCTCGCGAATGAAACGAATCCCCCCCCCCGGCGAGAGCAGTACAAAAGCGGCCAGCCTGTGGCCGCTGCTGATCGCGGCCGTAACCTTCGCCGTTTTCCTGCCGTCCCTGCGCAACGGTTTCGTGAACTGGGACGATACGCTGAACCTGGTCGGCAACTACCAGTACCGCGGCCTGGGCTGCGCGCAGCTCAAGTGGATGTTCACAACCTGCTACACCGGCCCCTACCAGCCCCTGAGCTGGGCTACCCTGGGCCTGGATTATCTGCTCTGGGGCATGGACCCCTTCGGCTACCACCTCACCAATGTGCTGCTGCACTGCTTCAACGCTTTCCTCTTCTGCCTGCTTTGCGCGAAATTATTCGCCCTGGCCGCCCGGCCTTCCGGCCCCGAAGGATCAACCGCGGTAAATATTTCCGCCGGTTTCGCCGCTCTTGTTTTCGCCGTGCACCCGCTGCGCGTCGAGTCCGTGGCCTGGGTTACCGAGCGGCGCGACGTCCTGTGCGGCCTGTTCTACCTGCTGACGCTCCTGTGCTATATCGCTGCGCGCTCCGGCAGCGGGCAAAAAGCGCCGGCCTGGCGCCGGCATGCGCTGCCGGCCGCCGCTTTCTTTTTGGCGCTGCTGTCCAAAGGCATGGCCGTCAGCCTACCCCTGGTCCTGGTCATACTGGATATTTACCCGCTCAGGAGGCTGCCCGCGGACCCGCGGCAATGGTTCTCCCGGGAAAACAGGGAACTCTGGTACGAAAAGATACCCTATTTCGCCCTGGCCGCCATTTTCGGGGCCATAGGCTATGCCTGCCAGGACCAGACCGGGGCGGTGGCTTCATACCAGGCTTTCGGTTTCGACCGGCGCGCCGCCCAGGTTTTCTTCGCGCTGTTCTTTTATGTGCGTAAAACATTTATTCCGCTGGAGCTGTCGCCGCTCTATAAACTCCCCGAAGATTCCGGCCTGCTGTATTTCCCGGTCATGCTGGCCGCCGCGGCCGCGGTGATCATAACGGCGCTGGCCATCGCCCTGCGGCGGCGCTGGCCGGCGGGCCTGGCGGCCTGGCTGTGTTACCTGGCGATAATTTTCCCCGTAGCCGGGGCCGTGAAACTCGGCGTACAGGCCGCCGCGGACCGCTACACTTACCTGGCCTGCCTTGGTTTTGCCGCGCTGGCGGGAGCGGGCCTGCGGGCCGGACTGCAGGCGGCGGATACGCGGCTGCGCAAAGGCTGCGTCCTGCTCGCCTGCCTGGTAATTGCCGGCCTGGCGGCGCTGACCTGGCGGCAGCAGGGGGTCTGGCGCAATTCGGAAACCCTATGGCGGCAAGCCCTCGCCGTAGATCCGGACATAGACCTGGCCCGGAACAACCTGGGCGAAGCTTTGGCCGCGCAGGGCAGGATCGACGAAGCTATAATTCATTACCGCAATGCGGTAAGCCTTTCCCCAGCTTACGCCATAGCGCATTACAACCTCGCCAACGCCCTGGTGCCCAAAGCCCTGCTCGACGAGGCCGTAAGCCATTACCGCGCGGCGCTGAAGAACAACCCCGATTTCCCCCAGGCCCATTATAACCTGGCCGCCGTGCTGGCCGCGCAGGGCAAAACCGGCGAAGCCGTAGAGCATTACCGTGAAACCCTGCGCTTGGGACCCGACGCGGACGCCAATTATAAACTCGGCCTGCTGTTATCCGCGCAGGGCAGAACGGAGGCAGCCGCAGCGCATTTCCGGGAAGCCGCAAGGCTGAACCCCTCGCTGCGGGCGCCTGCGCCCGGCAGGAAGTAGGACCATGAAACCGGACAAGACAGCGGCCGCCGTTACGCAAAGCACCGCCTGGCGGCTGCCTTTGCTGGTTGCGGCGCTGACCTTCGCCGTTTTCCTGCCGGCCCTCAACAACGGTTTCCTGAACTGGGACGATCTTCAGAACCTGACCGAAAACCCGCATTACAGGGGGCTTGGCCCCGAACAGTTAAAGTGGATGTTCACCACCAGCTACCTGGGGCCCTACCAGCCGCTGAGCTGGATGACGCTGGGCCTGGACTACCTGGCCTGGGGCATGGACCCGTTCGGCTATCACCTCACCAATGTGCTGCTGCACAGCCTCAACGCGCTGCTCTGCTATCTGCTTTGCGTGAAGCTGTTCACCCCGGCCGGCGGGACAGAGACGGCGGACCTCCGCCTCAGCGCCGGTTTCGCGGCCCTGTTCTTCGCCCTGCACCCGCTGCGCGTGGAATCTGTGGCCTGGGTTACCGAGCGGCGCGACGTTCTGTGCGGGACCTTCTACCTGCTGGCGCTGCTGTCTTATCTTTCAACGCGCCCCGCGGAGGGAGAACCTTCCCCCTGGCGGCGCAGGCTGCTGCCGCTCGCCGCTTTCTTTTTAGCGCTGCTGTCCAAGGGCATGGCGGTCAGCCTGCCCCTGGTCCTGGTCCTGCTCGATATCTACCCGCTTAAACGGCTGCCGGGCGGTCCGGCGCGCTGGTTCTCGCGCGAGACCCGGGAGATCTGGCTGGAAAAGATCCCCTTTTTCGCCCTGGCCGCAGTTTTCGGCGCGCTGGGCTACGCCTTCCAGGCGCAAGCCAATGCCCTGTCCTCATACCAGGCTTTTGGTTTCAGCCAACGCGCCGCGCAGGTTTTATTCGCGGTAGTTTTTTATATCCGTAAAACCCTGCTCCCTCTGGAGCTGTCGCCGTTCTATAAACTCCCCGACGGGTTCGGGCTGCTCAACTGGCAGTCCCTGCTGGCCGGCTGCGCTGTCGCGGCCATCACCGCGGCGGCCATAGCCCTGCGCCGCAGCCGGCCCGCCGTGCCGGCTGTATGGTCCTTTTACCTGGCGGCGCTCAGCCCCGTAGCCGGGTTCGTGAAGCTCGGCGTACAATCCGCCGCGGACCGCTACACCTATATCCCCTGCCTGGGCTTCGCAGTTCTGGCCGGGGCGGGCTTGCGCGCCTGTTGGCGGGCCGCGGGCGGGCGTCGAAGGAATAGCTGCGCTCTTCTTGCCTGCTTAATTCTCTCCGGGCTGGCGGCACTGACCTGGCGGCAGCAGGGCATATGGCGCGATTCTGAAACTTTATGGAGGCACACCCTAGCCCTGGACCCGGAACTTGATTTCCCCAACTATAACCTGGCGCTGGCCCTGGACGCGCAGGGCAGAACCGGCGAAGCCGAAAAATATTACCGCGAAGCATTAAGGTTCAAACCCGGTTTTCCCCAGGCCCATTATAACCTGGGCCTGCTCCTGGCCGCGCGGGGCGAAACCGAAGAAGCCATGCTGCATTACAGCGCCGCGATAGACAGCGATCCCGGCCACGCGCAGGCTCATGCCAAACTCGGGGCCGCCCTGGCCGCGCGGGGGCGCACCGGCGAAGCCGTAAGCCATTACCTCGCGGCCTTAAGGATCGATCCGGCTTATGCGCAGGCGCACAACAATCTGGGCCTGCTCCTGGCCGGGCAGGGAAAAACCGACGCGGCCATAATGCATTACCGCGCGGCCCTGGCGGCCAACCCCGGTTACGCCTACGCCCACAATAACCTGGGCCTTATTCTGGCCGCGCAAGGCAAATTTGACGAAGCCGCGGGGCATTATGCTGAAGCCTTAAGGCTCAACCCCGACAACGCGCAAGCCCATTACAATTTCGGCCTCCTCCTGGCCGCCCGGGGCCAAGCCGGCGAAGCCGCCATGCATTACCGGGCAGCGGCCCGGCTAAACCCGGCCATCAGCGCGCCGGTCACGGTTATACAAGGGAAATAGAGCCTGCGGGGGCAAAAGAAAGGATCCGCGTTTGACCCACATATAGGGGGCCGCGGATCCATTGATAGTCTACCAGAACTATAGCGAATGTCAAGGCCCAAAACGGTCCCAGGTCAGAACAGCAGCACCCCGCCGCCCGACGGGGAAATGCCAGGCGGCTGATGCAGCCCTGAGAGCGTGGCCCGCTCCTGGGAAGACGACACGGCGGAAACGTTGCCGGCGGCGTCCCGCGCCAGGGCCCTGACATAATAGAGCGTATCCGGCTCCAGCGTTGTGAACGTGAACCCGGTATCCGAAATAAAACCGGAATCTTCGCTGATCACGCCAAAGGCCGGGTCCGTGGAAGCCTGAACTTTGAAAGGAGCGGCGTGAAGGCCGCTGAGGCTGTCCTCACCCGCCAGCCCGCTCACGGTCAGCGAGAAAGTGGTAGGCGCCGATAGCGGCGCAAAAGACGGCGCGGCGGGCGGCGTGGTGTCCACCAGGATCGTGAACTGGACCGTGGTCCGGTTCGAATCCAGCGATGCTGCCATGAACAGCACCTGGTTGGTGTCCGCGCCGGGCGAGGCGGTCTGCCTCAGGGCGGCGCCGGACAGCGCCAGCGAGGAGGAGAACACTTCCTGCGCGGTGCTGCCATTGGCGCCGGTTATCGAAAAAGCCGCCGTCGAAGTTCTTGACCAGGTGAAGTCCGCGCCCGACTGCGTCGACAGCTCCACGGCCGGAGCCCCCGGCCGCAAGCCCCTGGCGCCGCTCAGCACATACAATTCCTGTATCTGCGCCAGGTTCAGCGCCACCGTCGAGACCGACACCTCGTCGATATCGCCGGCAAAGAACCTGTAGGGGTCGCCCGACCCGCCCGGCCCGCCCATAGTCGCCCCTTCCACCGAGGCGGCGCCCAGCCACAAATATGTAGGGCCGGGATAACGCCTGGAGCTGGTGGAATTGACCCCCGTCCCCGACTGCACCTGGGCGCCGTCCACAAAAAGGTACATTCCCGACGGGTTCAGCACCGCCGCAACGAAATGCCATTCACCGTCGGTATAAGCCGAGGGCGCCTGTATTATATAGCGCACGCCCCCCGTGTTCCTGGCAATTTCCAGGGCCAGCTTTCCCGTTACGTCGTGCCAGGACAGTTCGCAGTCATAGATGGCCGCGCCCGCGGTATCGGAGTCCGCTACCTGGAAAATAAACCCTTTTGCCTGCGTAGTCCTGAACCACAGGCTGATCGAGAAGGGACTGTTCGCCGCCGAGTTCCGCCACGGCACCAGCGTGGGGCTTACGCCGTAAGAACCGGAACCGTCGAACTGCAGCGCGGAACCGAGCTTGCCCGTTATCCAGGCCGGGGAATTATACAGCGTCAGGCCGCGGTTATGATCGGAATCGTCCTTGGCGGCGCCGCCCGCGCCGTCCTCCAGATGCCACAGCGCCAACTGGCTGGGGTTGTCCGTCACCGCTAAGCCGGGAGCGAACACGCTCTGGACATTAATGCGTATATTAGGCGTGGTGGTGTCGGTATACGCGCTGGCCGGAATGAAATTCCCCTGGGAATCCGACACTTCAAGCCCACCCAGGAATACCGGTTTCGCCGAAGTAAGAGTTACAGTGGAACCGTAAAGCGTGAAACCGGTAGCGATACCCTGATGGTTCAGGGCCTGTACGCGGGCGTAATAATTGGCGCCGGGGTACAGCCCGCCGAACGCAGCGTAGAGTTCCTGTGTTTCGCTGGCGATAAGCTCGCCGTCAAAATCGGCGGCGGTAGAAAGCTGGGCCAGGTAGGAGGTGCCTTCCGGGTTGTAACCGGTAGCAGCCTGCCCCGAAGACCAGTACAGTATGAACTCGTTGGCCGTAACATCGCTGAAGGTGGATTCGGCCTGCCCCGGCGGCACGGCCAGCGTAGCGGTGGAGAACAGGTCAGCGAAACCTGTATAAATCCCCGAGCCGTTATATGCGCGCGCCCTGGCATACCAGGTGGTGTTGGGCGCCAGGTCCTGGAAGGCGGCAGCCGGGGCGGCGGTATCTGAAGAAAGGAAAGAGTCGAAGCCCGGGTAGCTGGACAGCTGAACTTCGTACACGGTCCAGTCCGGGTTCTGCGGCGACCCGGGCCCGAAGCTGACCGTAAGGCTTGAGCTATATACCGGCGCAAAAGCCGGCTCGACCGGCTCCGGCTGCGCGGCCAGGGTGATGGTTGAGCCCAGGGAGGCGAAAGCGGAAAGTACGCCGTTATTATTCTGCGCCGCGACCCGGGCATAATAAGTGGTGTTCGGCGCCAGGCCCGCGCGCTCCGCCACCAGGTTGAACGTGACCGAACTGAGCAGCGCCCCGTCGAAACCGGCGGAGGTGGAAAGGTCCAGCCGGTACAAGGTCCAGGCGGGATTCACATAATCCAGCCACTGCGCGGCTATGGAGGAAACCCCGGCCAGCGTTACAGAGGGCTCGTCGGCCTCCGGCGCGACCGCCAGCGTGGAAGTGGCAGACAGGACGGTATAATTCGCCTTCGCGTTCCAGTCCAGGCTGCCCACCCGGAAGTAATAGGTGGTATTGGCGTCCAGGTCAGAGACCGTGAGCGTATAGGCCTGGACGAAGCTGGTGGCGGAAGAATAAACTACGCCGCCGCTGAAATTGGTGGACGAGGCTTCCAGCACATAGCCTTCGCCGGCCGCGTATTGCGGCGCCGCGGGCAGGGCCGACCAGCGGGCCGTAACGGAAGACACGAAAGCGCCGGTGAAATCGAAGGCCAGTTTCTGCGGGGCTTCAGCCAGCGTGGAGGCGGACAGCGCAGCGGCGAAATTCACCGAGCCATTGTGGTTGAGCGAGCCGGCTTTGAAGAACCAGGTGGTATTGGGCGCCAGGCCGGAGACCGTAAGGGTCAGCAGCGCCCCGTCGGCGGTGGCCGAAGACAGCACCAGACCGGTGCCGTTAAAATCCGTGGACGAAGCCCGCAGCTCGTAGCCCTGCGCCCCGCCGGCCGGCAAGTCCCAGGCCAGCGCCGCGCTGGAAAGGAAAACTCCGGCCAGGGCCGCCGCCTGCGGCTGGTTGGCCAGCGTAGCGGTAGCGCCCAGCGCCGTGTAATTGGGCCTTGAATTCCAGTTCAGGCTGCCCGCCCTGAAGTAATAGGTGGTATTCGCGGCGAGGTCCTCGATGGTCAAAGCATTCAGGGCGGCGTCGGCGGTAGCCGAGGAATATACCGTCCCGGTGCCGTCAAAATTGGAGGACGAAGCCTCGAGCAGGTAGCCCTCGCCGGTGGAGCTGGACGGCGCCGCGGGCAGCGCGGCCCAGCGCGCCTTTATGGCTGAACTGAATACTTCCGTGAAAACCGGGACGAGGGGCGTTACCGCCTTAGCCAGCGTGGAAGTTGAGCCCGTCAGCGCGTAATTAGGCGAGGCGTTCCAGTTCAGGCTGCCCACCCTGAAATAATAGGTGGTGTTGGAGTCAAGTTCAGCCAACGTCAGCGCGGAAGCGCCGGCCTCCGCCGTCTGCGAAGAATACACGACGCCGCCTTCAAAATTTACGGACGAGGCTTCAAGCCGGTAGCCCTGGCAGGTAGCGCTGGACGGCCCGGCCGGCAGGGCGGCCCAGTTTACCGTCAGGCTGCTCAAATATACAGCCGCGGCCTCCGTGCCTACAACCTGGTCCGCCAGCGTGGCCACGGTAGCCCCGTTGGAAATAGGCGACCAGTTGGGCCGGGTGTCGGCCGTCCAGAGCTGGAAATAATAGGTAGTGTTCGCATCCAGCCCTTCCACTACCCTTACCTGCGGCGCGCCGGGGTTTACGCCCGAAGTTGAGAAGATGACCTGCGCATTGTAGGTGGACCATTCCACCCCGGTCCAGGTGGAGTACTGGATGGCATAAGTGCCGTTGAGCGGGTTATTGGTAGCGTCCGCCGGGCCGCTCCAGGTTAACAACGCGGCGTTGGCGCTGTAAGCGGCGGCGGCCAGGCCGCCCACCGCCGCGGGCGCGGCCATGTCGGTAGAGGAATGCGTCAGGGTAGAACCGACATAAACAAAATTCCCGACGCCGTCCCAATTCAGCGCCCCGGCCCTGAAATAGAAAGTGGTCTCGGAGTCCAGGCTGATCACCGTTATCCCGCCGGCGCCGCCGTCGGTAGTGGCGGAACTCACTATCAAGCCCGTAAAATCCGCAACCGTGGAAGCCTCTACAACATAGCCCCCGGCGCCGCCCGCAGGCAGGTCCCAGTTTAAAACTACGCTGGAGATATATACTTTAGTGAGCACGGGGTTTGCCGGCACATTGGCCAGGGTGCTGGAAGTCCCCGCCACCGCGAAATTCAACACTTTGTTCCAGTTGAAAGAACCTGCCCTGAAGGAATAGACCGTGTTGACCTGCAGGCCCTGAACCTCCAGGCCTGTAAGGCCGCCGTCGGTGGAGGAGGAGAAAAGCACCGCGCCCGTGCCGTCAAAACCGGTGGAGGAGGCCCGTAGTTCATAGCCCTCGGCCCCCTGCTCCGGTACGGCCCAGGTTACGGCGGCGCTGCTCAGGAAAATAGCGCTTACGCCCGGCGCGCCCACCGCGCCCGAGATAGTGCTGGTGGCCAGGATAGCCGAGAAATTCACCGCGCCGTTCCAGTTCAAGGCTCCGACCCTGAAGAAATAGGTAGTATTGGCCAGCAGGTCAGGCAAGGCCAGAGCCGTCAGGTCGCCGTCCGGTGTGGCGGAGGAAAGCAGTAAGCCCGTGCCGTTGAAATTTGTGGAAGAAGCCTGCAGCTCATACCCCTCGGCCCCCCCCGCCGGCGGGTCCCAGGCCAGCGCCGCGCTGGATACAAAAACTTCTCCGACCGCAAAGCCCGGGGGCGCCCCGGCCAGCGTAGCAGTGGCGGGCAGCACCAGGTAGCTGGGCCTGGCGTTCCAGTTCAAAGCCCCGACGCGGAAATAATAAGTTGTATTGGGCTCAAGCCCTGTAACGGTAAGAGCGGAGGTCTGTGATAAGAGCGTAGTCGAGGAATAGACGGTCCCCCCGTCAAAATCGGTGGACGAAGCTTCGAGCGTGTAGCCCTCCGCCGTAGCGGAGGAAGGCGAAGGCGGCAAGGCCGCCCAGCCGGCCGTTATGGAACTTGTCTGCGCGCTCAGGAACTCCGGGCTGACCGCCTGCGGAATATCCGTCAGCGTGGCCGTGGAGCCGAGGCCGATATAATTCCTGAGCCCGGCGTGATTAATTGAGCCCACTCTGAAATAATAGGTGGTGTTGGGCCAGAGTTCAGCCACGGTCAGCGCGGACTGCAATAC
>DAOPZW010000057.1:0-16456 GCA_035353595.1 Elusimicrobiales bacterium
TGCGATTTCGAAAGCAGCGTGCTGTAATTGGGATACTTCACGCTGTAATAGTCGTAGGATTCCACCAGCGTGCCCTCGGGCCGCTCGAACTCGGCCTCGAAGCCGAAAGCGAGCGTACCGTAATCGAAAAGCCCGTCGCCCCATTTCTCGTCGTTAGTTTCCTGTATGAGGGCCTTGGTATAGGAAAAGCGCGGCTTATATTTATCGAATTCGCTGGTATACACGTACCGGACGGAAAAGGTGTGCGACTGGCGCTGCCGGGTAAGCACGCCGCCGCCGGCCAGCTCCTGGATGTCCTGCGTGCCGGAATAGTTGCCGGAGTACACCGGGATAAGGTCGTGGTTCTCCCCGAACTTCATCGCCGGGGACACGAAAGCGTCGAAGCGGCCGTTGAAGGAGGCCGCGTCGGAATCCAGGTAATACTTCCCGCCCAGCGCGGACACGCTGGCCACGGGCGTAATTTTAAGCTGGGAATAAGCGGGCTGCAGAAAAAGGAAAAGAGAACCAAAGACCGGAATAATATTAATTATTGTTCTTTTCATGTTAAAAGAAATCCTTTCCTTATATAATAGCCGTTGCGCTAAAACCGCAGCAGGCCCACATCCTTCAGCAGCTTCGCCGAATACTCCAGGTCTATTTTCCTGCCGCTGAAGAGGCTGCTGGTATAGACGCGCTCAAAGTTAATTTTATCCGTTATGCTGTCCAGCGTTTCGCCGCCGCCCAGCCCCGTGCCGAAATCTCCGGGAGCGAGGATCTTCCCGTCGTCAAAGAGGACGAAATCCTCGGACCGTATCCAGGTGCCTTCATTGAAAAGGTTCTTCTGGCTGCCGTGGTAAGCGTCGCCGGTGGCCGTATTGACCAGCCCGGAGCCCCCGAGATAAGCCACCGAGGCGACGTCGCCGGTAGCCAGGTTGTAGCCGGACTTGGTCCAGATCCATTTCCCCAGGCCGCCGTTAGCGTTAGCCTCCGCGGGCCCGGCGGCGTAAAACTTGTAATCGGTAAAGACCAGCTGGTACGCCGGGGCGGCGGCAGAGCCGTTATTCAGGCCGTTATTATAAACCATGCTGCCGCCGGAAGCGTCCTCCGTGACCTTGTCCATGGTATTGGACGCCACGCTGTTCATGGCGGTGAGCTGCCACTGCGGCACGGCGGAGCCCGGCGAAGAGATCATATTGGCGGTCGCCAGCGACAGGTCGGCGGGCAGCGGGTTATTGAAAGTGAACAGTATCTTGCCGAAATCGAACCGGTCGTCCCGGGTGTTAAGGACTACATATTTGAACTGGTTGTCGGCGGGCCGTATGGTGTATTCTTCCATGCGCACCCGGTTGCCGAAAGCGTCAATGGCCACCTTGCGGGTCTGGAACTCCGCGGACTGCAGCTCTTCCTGCGCGCGCGCGATCACGTCCTCTTTGGATATCTCGCCGTAAATTTCCTTGCGGGCCTCAAGGCGCGCGCTGCCCAGGGTGGACTCCATGTTCTTGGGCTCGTCGGGGTTGGCCTGGGGCGCGCTCACGCCGCCGCCCATCGGGATCTCCATGAACTGCCCTTCCCGCAGCAGCCCCGTGTTTCCGGCGGAATCTCCCACCAGCACGCTGCCGTCGTAAACTTCGGCGCGCGTGCCGCCCTCGGCGTCGGCCTGCACCATAAAGTCCGTGCCGCGCACGGCGCAGACCGCCGAAGGGGTGCGCACCTCGAACTTTTTGGAGAATTTCTTCACCCAGGACCGGACCCGGCCATAGTATAACCCCAGGGAAACGGACTCCTTGTCCTCCACGGCCATTTTAAAGGCCGAAGCGGGCGCCACCTTTATCCTTGAACCGTCGGCCATCAGGATCTCGGCGGTGGAAGCCCTGGCGGTATGCAGCTCGTCTCCGGAGGCCAGCGCAACGGGGCCTTCGCCGGCCAGCCTGCTCCACGAAGCCGCCCCATTCGCCTTAAGCTCTACCACGCCGCGCCACTGCGTTATCTGGGCAGCTTCGGCCGTACAGCAAATAAAAAGCAAAGCGACCGAAACAAGAAGGTGTTTCATACAGCGCTCCTTAGCCCGCACTCAATCCGAAAATTTATTGATGAACCTGTTTAACCCCACAGGCTTTATTATATTTTTCACGCTAATCCGTGTCAACACAAAAAAGTGTTACTTCAGGCACAGGGAATGCCGCCTCCGGCGCAAGTGCAGGAACCCCTGTTTGAATGAACTGCCCGAAAGCAAGTAAATGCTAGAATATCCCCCGATTTGATATGGCGACACAGACCCAGGACATAGAAGTTTCCATGCTGGCGGTCAGGGACGGCGTCAACGCCGCGCTGGCCGGCATTGACCGGGAATTTTTCGATTTCACGGAATTCCCCTCCCTTTTCCTGGGCAAGGCCGCCAGGGCGCGCTTTACCCTGCTTACCGGACGCGCCCTAAACCTGGACGAAGCCGGCGCCAGGAAGATCGCCGTGGCGGCAGAACTGACGCATACCGCCTCTCTTTTGCACGACGACTGCATCGACCTGGCCCGCTGCCGCCGCGGGCAACCCACCATCAACGAAAGGCGCGGTATAAACGCCGCCATCCTGGTCGGCGACCTTACTATCGCACTGGCTTTCGACCTGGCCTCAGGCATCTCTCCCGACCTGGCCCGGGAACTGGTCCTGGCGGTGCGCCGCATGACGGAAGGCGCCCTGCTCGAGGAAAACTCCAGCGGCCGCAAGATCTCCGCCGAAACGGCCGGGCGCATCGTAATACTGAAAACAGGCGCCCTGTTCCGCTGGTGTTCCCTGGCGGCCTGCAGCCTCGCCGGCCGCAGGGACATGCTGGAAGCCTGCGCCCGCATAGGCTCGGAAACCGGCGCCGCTTTCCAGGTGATTGACGATGTCCTGGATTTCGACGGCGACCCGGGCGAGTGCGGGAAAGAGACTTTAAAAGATATTTCTGAAGGAAAATTCACCCTGCCGCTGATACTGGCTCTCAACGACCCCGGCACCGGCCCCAGGGCCGCAGCGCTGATCTCCGATCTAAAAAAGGGCCCCGCCGCCGATCTTACCCCGGCGCTGGGCCTGGCCGCGCTGGTAAAAGAAGGCGGCTTCACCTCGATCGCGAGGACTTCCGCCCTGGAACGGATAAAGAGCCTCTCCCCGCTTATTGACACGCTGCCAAACCAGGAAGGCGCGCAGCAGTTGAAATACTTCCTGCTGGCGCTGGCTGAACGAAAAATTTAAGGGCGCTTTATAATGAAGAAATGGCTGATAGTGCTGAGGGCTTACTCCTGGCCCGCATCGCTGGTGCCGGTGGTGGTCGGCTCGGCAGCGGCCGCGCGCTTCGGCAGGTTTTCCTGGGCGGACCTGGCGCTCACGCTGCCGGCGGCGCTGCTGGTGCATTCGGGCGCGAACCTGGCCAACACATATTTCGACTACAGCAACGGGGTGGACAAGGCGCAAACCGCGGACGACAGGGGGCTGGTGGACCACCTGGTCTCTCCGGCCCTGGCGCTGCGCCTGGCCGCCGGGCTGCTGGCGGCGGGCGCCGGCATCGGGCTGTTCCTGGCGGCCAAGAACCATATCCCGGCCCTGCTCTGGCTGGGGGCAGCGGGCATCGCGCTGGCCTGGTTCTACACGGCCAGGCCGGGCTACAAATACCGGGCGCTGGGCGACATCGGCATCTTCCTGGCCTTCGGCCCGCTTATCGGCACCGGCACGGCCCTGATACAGACCGGCAGCTTCGTGCCGGAAGCGCTGTGGGCCTCCATTCCCGTCGGGCTGCTGGTAACGGCCATTCTTCACGCCAATAATATGCGCGACCTGGACCCTGATTCCGCGGCGAATTTCCGGACGCTGGCCGGGGCGCTGGGGCTTCAGGCTTCGGAAAAACTTTATTACGCGCTGATCTTTATGCCGTACCTCTTCGCCTTCACCTTCGGCAGCCCCTGGCCCGCCCTGTGCTGCGCGCTCTCGGCGCCGCTGGCGCTCAAGCTCCGGGCGCGCGCCGCCAGCGGCGACTTTGCCCGGCTGGTGCCAGAAACGGCCGGCCTCGTAGCCGCCTACGGCCTGCTGCTGTCGGCCGGGCTGCTCCTGGCCGCGTAACTGTTAACCGCCCGGGGCCCGAGCCCCTAACTCCGGAAAGCCTCCATGCCGCCGCGTTCCGGCGCCCGCTTTATTCTTGTCTTGTAAAGTATCTTATTTTTTTATAAATTATATATGGTTATGCCGCTATTTCACGGAGGTTCTGGCTTGATGAGAAAACATTCTATTCTTTCGGCGCTCGCGCTGCCGCTGCTGGCGGCCCTCCTGCTGTCTTCCTGCGCCGGGAAAAACACAAAAAAGGGTTCAGACGCCGCGGACATGACCGGTGACACGGCCACCATCCCCGCCCTTGAAGTGCAGGAAAGTAGCGACACCATGGCGGTGGAAGGGGACATACGCGGCCCCGAATTCCGCTCGCAGGAAAACCTGAAAACGGTGAATTTCAGCTACGGGCTCTATGACCTTTCCGAAGAGAGCCGCAAAGTACTGCAGGCCAACGCCACGCTGCTAAAAGCGCGCAAAGAATGGACCGTCCTGGTGGAAGGCCATTGCGACGAGCGCGGCACTACGGAGTTCAACCTGGCGCTGGGCCAGAAACGGGCCAAAGCCGTACGCGATTACTACGTGCGCCTGGGCGTGCCGGAAAGCGCCATCGGCACCATTTCCTACGGCGAAGAAATGCCGCTCTGCCAGGAAACCACCGAGGATTGCTGGATGACCAACCGCCGGGCCGAGACCAAAATAAAGGGGTAAGAAATGCTCCGGGCAAAAACCATCCTCTTCATTCCTTTGTGCCTGCTGGCCGCCGGCTGCGTGGCCACCCAGCAGGATATGCTGCAGATGCAGAGCCAGATGGACGACCTGAACACCAGCATCAACAACATGCAGAAGAATCAGGCCGACCTCGCGGTGAAGATGGAAGATCTCTCGAAGAACCTCAACGTTTCCTCCGAGAACATGAAGGATATTTCCACCCAGATGGGCCGCCTGTCGGGCCGGCTCGACGAGCTGGACCTGGCCATGAACAAGCGGGTTAACGCCATCGGCCAGACCATCCGCAAACAGCAGGAAGACCTCGGCCAGACCCTGCGCAAGCAGCAGGAAGAAGTGGAGACGGCGCTGCTGCCGGCCAAGCTTTACAACGACGCCTACAACGCGTACCTGAACAACAGTTTTGACGCCTCCTCCTCGGGCTTCAAAACCTATCTCGCGAAATTCCCCACGGGCGAAATGGCGGAAAACTCGTATTTTTACATGGGCGAGTCGCTTTACTTCAGGGAGCGCTGGCAGGACGCGGCGCTGGCCTACGCGAATGTGCTGGAAAAATTCCCCAAGTCGGTGCGCGTTCCGGCCGCGCGGCTCAAATACGCCCTGGCGCTGCTCAAACTGCCGGAAGACAAGAAGAGCGAGGCAGTAAAATACCTGCATTCCGTAGTGCGGGATTTCCCGAATTCACAGGAAGCGGAAACGGCCAGAGACCACATCAACAGGCTTTCCCCGCGCAAACAGGAACCAGCCGCCCAGCCGGCGAAGAACCGTTCAAGAAAAGGATAAAGCCTCCGGATGAAAGCGTTAACGGCTCTGCTTTTATTCGCGGCCGCGCTGCCGCTTGCGGCCGCCACAAACGTCTACATCGGCGTGGAAGCCTCCAAAGAACTGCGCAAGGTCCCCGTCGCGCTTTCCCAGTTCCTCCCCGTCCGCGCCGACAGCCCGGCGGACCTCGACCTGGCGGAAGCCTTCCGCGACATCGTCCGCTCCGACCTGCTCTACTCGCGCTATTTTGACATACAGGAAGACGCCCTTTCCCCCGCGAACCTGGACACGGGCCCTGAGGCCCTCGCCTTCTGGAAGGCGCTGGCCCCCAACCTGGTCACCGGCAAGGCCCAGGACGCGGGCTCGGTCTGGACCTTCAACGCCCGCCTGCACGATCTCAGGTCCGGAGACACCGTCATGGAAAAGTTCTACCAGGGAGAGAAGCGCGCCCTGCGCCGCGCGGCGCACATGTTCTCCGACGACGTGACGCAGCGCCTGGCGGGGCGCAAAGGCCTGGCGCATTCGAAGCTGGTATTTTCCAATAACGCCACCGGGCGCAAAGAGATCTACATGGTGGATTACGACGGGGAGAACCTGACGAAGCTGACCTCCGACAACAGCATCAACCTGCTGCCGCGCTGGTCGCAGGACGCCCAGCGCATTTATTACACCACCTACCGCTGGGGCAACCCGGACATGTTCGAGATAGACCTGAAAGCCGGCAAGATACGCCCCTTCACCACCTTCCAGGGGCTGAATATCCCCGGCGGTTTTTCACCCGACGGGCTGACCATGGTCATGACGCTGTCGCGGGGAGGGGACGCCGGCATCTACGCCCTGGACATCGTCACAAAAAAGCTGAAAGCCCTGCTGCAGGGCTTCGGCGTAAGTTCCTCCCCCACCTGGTCCCCCGACGGCAAGGAAGTCTCCTTCGTTTCGGACCGGGCGGGCAACCCGCAGATCTATGTGCTCAACCTGGCCACCGAGAAAACGCGCCGCCTGACCAAGATGAACTGGTGCGATTCCCCCTCCTGGTCGCCCTCCGGCGAGTGGCTGGTCTTCGCAGGCCGCGAAACTTCCCGGGGAAAGTTCAACATCTACGTCACAGACCTCACCGGCAGCCAGGTCCGCCGCCTCACCGAAAAAGCAGGCGACAACGAAGACCCGTCCTGGTCTCCCGACGGCAGGTTCATCGCCTTCACCTCCACCCGGCGCGGGCGCAAGGAGATCTTCGTGATGGATTCCGACGGCAGCGCCCCCCACCCGCTGACGGACCTCCCGGGCAGTTCTTTCACCCCCAACTGGAGCAACTGAACCGGGACAGCCGGCAGCGAAAGCGGAACGATCGTCCCGCTTTTTTATTTGGCGAACAACGCGCGGACTTTTTCGGTGAGGGAACAGAAGAAACAGACCTCGGGCGCGGAATTGCGGGCCGGATGGAAACGGAGGTCTTTGTCGGCCTTAAGGGCGGCGGCAAGTTCCGCTTCCAGCAGGGCCAGGAACTCGGTGCCCAGGCGCTTGCGGCGCTCGGACAGCATGCCGGGATTCACCACGTTCTCCAGGGCGAAATATTCCTGCCCGCAGAAGGCCTGTATATAAGGGCTTTCCATGAACTCCGCCACCGCGTCCTCGTCGGAAACATTCTTCAGCTGCTTGACCGCCAGCAGGCCGCAAACCAGCCGGGAATCCCTGGCGGGCCGCCCGTAGCCGGCGGAAAAGTAGCGGCCATAAGCCTCGTCCAGCTTTCCCCACGGCAGCACTTCGGCAAGCTTAAGCCAGCGGTTGGCCGGAGAAAGCTTGCCGCCCAGGTGAAATAATTTTCCGAACAGGGAAGGGTTGAATTTTTCAGAGCGGTACATAGTCGGGTAAACAACAGGCCGTATCTTCAGTTCTCCGGCTTGAAACACTTGCGGCAGCGCGCCTCGTACTTGTCCCCCGCGCCCACCACGATGCGGCGGCCCGAATCGGTCAGCCGCTGGCTGAAATGGGCGGGGTTGCCGCAGACCATGCAGATAGCCAGGTTCTTGGTGACGAATTCCGCCACGGCCATCAGCTTCGCCATGGTGGTGAACGGCTCGCCGCGGTAATCCTGGTCGAGCCCGGCCACTATCACGCGCTTGCCGGAATCCGCCAGCTTGCCGCACACGCCCACCAGTTCCTCGCCGAAGAAATGCGCCTCGTCTATGCCCACCACCTGCGTGTCGTGCGACACCTCCTTGAGTATTTCTTTGGCGGTTTTCACCGGGCGGGCGGAGAACGTAACTTTGTCGTGCGACACCAGGTGTTCCTTGGAGTAGCGGGTATCGAGATGGGAATTAAAGACCTGCACTTTCTGCTTGGCGATATTGGCCAGCTTCAGGCGCCGGATGAGCTCCTGCGTTTTCCCGGAGAACATGCTGCCGCAGACCACTTCTATCCAGCCCGACGAAGAAGAGACGTTAAAGATCATTTCCCCCCCTGATATTTTACGGAAAAATAGTCCCAGGTAAGCCTGAGGCCGTCCGCGAAGCTGACCAGCGGCTTGTACTTCAGCAGCCGGCGCGCCAGCGAGATGTCGGAATAAGTCTTCCTGATATCGCCCTTGCGCTTCGGCGAAAAGGTCCGGGCTATCCTGCGCCCGGTAATTTTCTCCAGCTGCCCGGCGATATCGAGCAGCGAAATATTAGTCCCGGTGGCCACATTTATGGTCTTACCGGAAACCTCGCTCCCCGCCAGCGCCGCGCGGATATTCCCGTCCACCACGTTGCTGACAAAAGTAAAATCGCGGGACTGCCTGCCGTCCCAGTGGATCTCCAGCGGCTTGCCCTGCATCACCAGTTCCATGAACCGCGGGATCACCGCGGAATAAACCGACTCCGGGTTCTGCCTGGGCCCGAACACGTTGAAATAGCGCAGCGCCACGGTCTCCAGCCCGTAGGTTTTCGCATAGACATGGCAGTAATGCTCGCCGGCCAGCTTGCTGACGGCGTAGGGAGAAACAGGCGCGGTGGGCAGGCTCTCTTTCTGCGGGAAGATATTGCACTCGCCGTAGGCCGAACTGGTGGCGGCGTAAACGAAGCGCTTGACGCCGGCGGCCTTGGCCGCCATCAGGGCGTTGAGCGTGCCGGTGGCGTTATTGTCGTTGGCGGCGCGCGGGTTATCCACCGATTTCGGCACCGAGCGGAAAGCCGCCTGGTGCAGCACATAGGTAACGCCCTTCATGGCCTTGGCCAGGTCCTTCGGCTCGCGCAAGTCGCCCACTACCAGTTCGAACTTGCCTTTAAAAGGCTCCAGGTTTTCCGCTTTCCCGGTGGAAAAATTGTCGAACACGCGCACGCGGCAATGCCTGCGCAGCAGTTCCTCCACGATATTGGAACCGATGAACCCGGCTCCCCCGGTAACCAGCCAAAGCGGTTTTTTCATATCTATTTGACCTCTCCCGTAAAACTACAGTTTATCATTTTAAAAATAAACTTAAAATCTCCCCAAATATATCCCGCGGCGGGGCTGTTCCCCTGCCCGCTCCTTTAAGGGTTTTAAGCCCGGGGTCTGTAGCGAATTCCCTATCATTAGGGAACGGCGAAGAATGTCTGAGCCGCGCACTGTGTGCGCGGCGAGTTCTTCGCCGGCGGAAGAACCCGGGCTTCCTCCCCCAAAACCCGTTCCCGGAGCGGGCAGGGGGACAGCCCCGCCGCTCTTCATTAATCCCTGACTTCACCCTCCTGCCGCCAAGGGTGCCAGAACTCGCGTGATTTTTCCTCCAGATCGTCCTTGTGCGCGGGCTCGTTGAACTTGAGGGTCACGTAAAAGAAGAATTCCCGCACCCCGCCGGACCGCTCCTTGAAGTTCCAGCGCGTGCGGAAATCATGGAAATCGCGGTAAAGCGTCAGGCCCTTCTCAAAGAACCGGATGTCTCTTAAATTCAGGCCGCCCTCTGAGAGCAGCTGCAGGCGCAGCACCGTCTCGGCCCGCCAGGGCGAGGTTTTCCATGGCCGGAAGCCAAGCGTATTGCTGAGCACCCAGGCTTGGGGCGCGCTGCTGTAATTGGCTATGCCGCCGCTGACATAAGTTTCCTTGTCACCGACGTTAACCTGGGCCACGAAACTGCGCGTCCCTCCGGAAAGGCCGTAAGTCTCCGCCACGTAAATATCCAGCATCGGCCGCGGGGCGTAATAGATCTCGGCAGTGAGCGGGGCCAGCCGCCTGGTAAAAGAAGCGTCGTAATAAGTCCGCAGGTCGTAAGCGGTCGAGAGCTTATAGTAGGTATTGAACCTGGGCATAATGAACAGCTGGGAAGACAGCGAGCTGGCTTCCTGCCCTTTATCCGCCGCCCTGCCGTCCGCCAGCAGCTTATTCTCCCGGAGCCGGCGCGTATACGAATAGCCCAGGTCCAGCGCGCCCCAGGCCCTGTCGTAGCGGAGCGTGGCCCCGCCGCCATAACGGCCTATCCAGGTATCCGTACCGCCGGACACGGTGGAAATGAACACCGACTGGTTGTAGAAGACAGACGGGGAAAGCGTTACGCGGGGGGCCAGCGGCACCGACTTGGAGACGTTCCACACGCCGTTGCCGCGCCTCTGCGTAAAAAACTGGCCGGCGTCGCGCGCATTCTCAAAATAGCCGCTGAAAGAATTCAACACGGGCAGGCGCAGTACGCGGAAAGGCACGGTGTTGAAATCCAGCCGCGGGATGGAACTGTTGGCCTTGCTGAAAGACTTAAGGTCGCCGGAGCGCGTTTCCCGGCCTGAGGCGCTTATCCGCGTGACGGTGTAATTGGTCCTCCGGGTCAGGGCCAGGCTCGCCTGCTCGTCGGGGCTTACCGCAAAAGGATTGCTCCTGAAAAAATCATTGTTTACCCTGGGGTCGGACAGCAGCCGGAAATAGCTCTGGCTGTAATACTGGGCCGGGTCGGATTCGTTGAACCGGTTGAACCTGTGCCAGTAGCCGCCGGTCGCCCCCCACCGGGCCTCCTCCGAGCCGTACTCGCGGATGCGGTAGAACGAAGCGTTGGAGATATTCTTCTCCGGACGCTGAAAATCCACCTCGCCGCCCAGGCCCACGCCGCGCCGCCCGAAGTAATCCAGGAAGGCCTTCGCCCTGGTTTCCGGGTTGACGCGGAAGACATAGCTGGACTTCATAAAAAAACCGTTGCGCTGGTCGTAGCCGGGCCTGAAGATGCTCACAAAGGGCGTGCCTCCGCCGAAAGGCTTGTACAGGACCGGGAAATAGAACAGCGGTATCCCCCGGACGAAGAACACCGTATTGTAGGCCAGGAAATGGCTGCCCGGCACCAGGTACATGCGGGAAGCGCGTAGATTGAAATGAGGCGGGTCCTGGTCGCAGCTGGTGATGCTGGCTTTTTTATATACGTAATTGTCGTGGTCGAATTCTATCGACCGCCCGCGGAAGATAAAATCCCTGTAGACGAATCGGCCGTTATTTATCTGCCCGGTCTCCGCCCCGTAATTCATGCTCCCGCTGGTGCCGTAAACGATACCCGTATCGTCGTCGATCACGAAATCGGACGGCGAGATCACGGTGCGGCTGTCCATATTCACCGACAGGTTTTTGGCGCGGATCAGTTTTAAGGCCTTGTCCGCCTCGGAAATTTCCTCCAGCCTGACATTGCCGCTGAGCGCGATAACCCGGGTGTATTCGTTATACTGCGCCTCATCCGCCTCGAACCGCACCCGGTGCGCGCCGGTGGAGGAAGGCAGTTCATAGGCGGCGGCGGGCAAGGCCGCCGACGGCGAAAGAAGTATGAACAGGAGCAGTTTTCTCATCCGGTGAAGCGACGCCGCCTTAGCCGCGCAATTACTTCCGCGTTTTTTCCAGCCCGAACAGCGCCGCGCCCAGCGAACCGAGATCGGGATTATCCGACACTTTCACCCGCACGCTGGAAAAAGGGGTAGTTATCTGCTGTTTGGCCAGCACCGCGTTCAGCGCCGGCAGGAACCACTTTTTCGCCTTGGAAACTCCGCCGGTCAGCACGACATAATCCGGGTTGAGCAGCAGGATCAGCCCGGCCAGGCCCCGGCCCAGGTAGGCGCCGGTATCGGCCCACACCTTGCGCGCGGCTTTATTGCCGGCGGCGGCCGCGTTGGTGAGGCAGATAGTGTTGAATTTAACGTGTCCCGGAGCGGAGAAACGCTCCATAAAAGTTTTCTCGTCTTTAATAAGTTCGCGGGCGCGCGCCATTATGGCGTAGCTGCCGCAGTAGGCCTCAAGACACCCCCTGCCGCCGCAGTTGCACCGGCGCCCTTCGCATTCCAGCTTCATATGCCCGGCTTCTCCCGCCGAGCCGGTGGCGCCGTGGTAAAGCCCGCCGTCCAGGATAATGCCCATGCCAATGCCGGTGCCCAGCGTAAGCGTGATCGAGCTGCTTTTTTTCCTGCCGAGTTCCATCTCAAAAGCGCCCCAGGCCGCCATATTCGCGTCGTTCTCCATGAAACAGGGCAGCCCGGTGAGCTTTTCCAGCGGCCCGGTCAGGCGCACATTGCGCCAGGCCAGGTTGGGCGAAAACCTTATCCTGCCTTTTTCCGGGTCTACGTCCCCGGCGGCGCCGATGCCGATGGAAACCAGCTGTTTCCCGTATTTACGCCGGAGCGGCAGCACCGCGGCGGACAGGCGGCGCACGAAGTCGGCCGCGCCCCGGCCGGCCTCGGTGCGGAAGCGCTCCTGCGCCAGCAATTCCCCGGTTGCGCTTACCACTACAAGTTTAGTGTTCGTACCGCCTATATCTATGCCGAGGCCTATCATGTTCCCTCCAGAAAGATCAGCGACGCGCTTCAGACTCCAGCTGCCCGGCCCCGCGGCCCGGCTTTAAAATTTCCAGCGCCGCGCCGGCCAGGTAAAAAGAACCCAGCACCGCGACCGTGCCGGCCCCCGCGGCGCTGGCCAGCGCCGCGCCCGGGTCCTGCTGCACTTCCACCTCCGCGCCGGGCTTTATAGCGGAAAGCTCGTCGGCCAGCGCGCACGGGTCGGCGGCGCGGGGAGAATCCGGCCTGGTAAAGACGAACCTGTCCGACAGCGGCGCCAGGGTTTCAAGCAGTGCGCGGCGCTCTTTATCCTGCAGTATGCCTATCACGAAAGCGCAGGGTTTGCCGCAAAAAGGGGACGCCGCCCAGGTGCGGGCGAAAGCGCGCGCGGCCTCTTCATTATGCGCGCCGTCGATTATGAACAGCGCCCCGCCGAACTCCGGGCCGCCGCGCCGCGCCTGGAACCTCGCCGGCCAGCGCGCCGCGGCGAAACCGGCCGCCGCCTGGGCGCGGCTGATCGGCCAGCCCCGCCCGCGCAGCAGCTCGAGCCCTTCCCAGGCCAGCGTGGCGTTGGAAACCTGCGCCTCCCCCAGTATGCCGAAAGGCAGCGTCTCGCCGCTTTTCTTGTGGCGCAGGGTCATGCCGCTGTTTTCCCAGTCGCGGGCGGCCACTTCGAAAACCGGGGCGAAAAAATGCGCCTGCGCGCCTTGCGCCTGCGCTTCCTTAAGAACCTCCGCCCGCGCCGCTTCAGGCAATAACGGGGCCACGCAGATGCCGCCTTTTTTAATGATCCCGGCCTTCTGCGCCGCTATTTCGCCCAGCGTGGCGCCCAGGTATTTCTTGTGATCGTAATCCACCGACGTTATCACGCTCAGTTCGGGCTTTACCAGGACATTGGTGGTATCCCAGCGCCCGCCGATCCCTACCTCGATTATGGCCAAATCCGTTCTTTCGCGGTCGAACTGGAGGAAAGCCATGCAGGTCAGCAGCTCGAAGAAACTCAGCTCCGGCCCGGCGCTGAAAACTTCCTCGAAGAGCGCGGCGAAAACTCTTTCGGGAATATTCACGCCGTCGAGCCTGATGCGCTCGACGGGGCTTACCAGGTGCGGGGAGGTGAAAAGGCCTGTCTTAAGCCCGGCCGCCCGCGCGGCCGC
The DNA here is from genome assembly GCA_035353595.1 of Elusimicrobiales bacterium. GTDB lineage: Bacteria > Elusimicrobiota > Elusimicrobia > Elusimicrobiales > UBA9959 > UBA9959. Next base: position 13,433 of record DAOPZW010000057.1, read on the forward strand.
CTCGAACAGGGCGCAGACCGAGCCTTTGCCGTTGGTGCCGGTGACATGCACCGTTTTCAGGCGCGCGTGCGGATTCCCCAGTTTTTCAAGGCAGGCGTAGACGCGGCCCAGCCCGTCCTTCTTAACGAAGTCCTGCCTGGAGTTCAGTATCCTATGCGCTTCTTCAAAACTCATCATGCGAAATATTCCCGTTCACCGCCACGGTCCCCGCTTGCCGGGCGGCGGCCCCGGCTTACCCTACGCTTTCACCCGCGAGGCATCCACGCCGAGATCCTTTAGTTTATGCTCCAGATGTTCGTAGCCGCGGTCAATGTGATAGATGCGGCGTATCAGGGTCCTGCCCTTCGCCGCCGCGGCCGCCACCACCATGGCCGCGCCCGCCCTGATATCCGAAGCCATGACCGGCGCGCCCAGCAACTCCGGCACGCCGCGCACCACGGCCTTCCTGTCCATAACCGTTATATCCGCCCCCATGCGCACCAGCTCGGGCGCGTGCATGAAGCGGTTCTCGAAGATCTGCTCGTGCACTTCGCTGACCCCGGCGGCGCGGGCCATGAAGACCATCCAGGGCGCCTGCAGGTCGGTGGGAAAACCGGGATGCGGCTTCGTGGTGACGTTTACGGGTTTGGGCCGGCCGCGGGGCGCTTCCACCTCGAGGGAATCTTTATAAGCCGTGATCTTTACGCCCGCTTTCTTCATGCAGCGGATCAGGGCTTCCAGGGTCTTGGGCGCGGCGTTGAGAAGTTTTATTTTCCCGCCAGCGGCGGCGCACAGCAGCATGAAGGTGCCGGTCTCCACGCGGTCGGGCATTACGGTGTGCTTCAAACCTTTGAGCGCGGCCGCCCCGCGTACCCGTATCACCGGCGTGCCGGCGCCTTCCACCCCGGCCCCCATCTTATTCAGGGCGGCGGCCAGGTCCTCGATCTCGGGTTCCCGGGCGCAGTTCTCCAGCGTCGTCACGCCCTCGATGAGCGCGGCGCACATCATCAGGTTCTCTGTGGCGCCCACGCTGGGGAACCTGAACTTGACGGTGCCGGGCCTGAGCTTCTTAGCCGTCAGGATCACGTCGCCTTTTTCATAGGACACCTGCGCGCCCAGCTTCTTGAAGCCCTCCAGGTGTATGTCGATCGGACGCATTCCGATGGAGCAGCCGCCGGGCAGGGAGAAGCGCGCCTTTTTAAAGCGCGCCAGCAGCGGGCCAGCCACCAGCATGGAAGCGCGCATCTTGCGCACCAGGTCGTAAGGGGCGTGCAGCTTCAGCTGCGTATGTTCCTCGGCCACAAAATTCCCGTACCCGTAGAAGCAGTTCTTGCCCAGGTAGTTGAGCAGCTCGAAGGTGGATTTTATGTCCATCAGCTCCGGCACGTTCTTTATTTCGCATTTTTCCCGCGTCAGCAGCGTGGCGGCCAGGATGGGCAGCGCCGCGTTCTTCGAACCGCTGATGACCGTCTGCCCCGACAGGGGCCGTCCGCCGCGTATGATAAAATTGTCCATAAGTTTTTCCCCGCCCGCAAGTCCCGCGCCCGCCTATTTTTTTATCCCGAACACGAACCTTTCCACGCCGTTAAAGTCCTTAAAGGTCTTCTTCCCTTTCCAGACCTTGTCCGGCATCAGGGCCAGCATTTTTTTCGCCTGGCTGCCGCCCAGCTCCAGCAGCAGCGCCCCGCCCTTTTCCAGCCGGGCCGGCGCCATGGCCACCAGCATCCGCGCTATGCCCAGCCCGTCGCCGCCTCCGTCCAGCGCCATGCGCGGCTCGCTCAGAACTTCAGGCGACAAACCGCCTATCACGCTGGTGGGGATATACGGCGGGTTGGAAACGATAAGGTTATAGCGCGCGCGCATCCCGGCCAGCGATTCCGCCCTGAGGAACCTGACCCTCGCCGCCAGCCCCAGCGCCGCGGCGTTCTCCCTGGCGCAGGCGAGGGCGCGGGCGGATTTCTCCGCCGCGGTAACCCGAAGGCGCGGAAATTCATTAGCCAGCCACAGCCCTATCGCGCCGCTGCCGGCGCCGTAATCCAGCGCGGAAACCGCGCCCTCCACGGTCCGCAGAAAATCCGCCGCGAAGCCGGCCAGCTCCTCGGTTTCGGGGCGCGGCACCAGCACCCGCCCGTCCACTTTTATCCTGAGCCCGCGGAAATTCTGCCAGCCCAGGATATAGGCCAGCGGCAGGCCGCTCTCCTTCACCGTCAGGGTGCGCTCGAACCGGCGGCGGGCCGCGGCGGGCACCGGCAGGGACGGATCGGCCAGCAGGGCCAGGCGCTCCACGCCCAGCGCGTCGGCCAGCAGCCACTGCGCGTTCAGCTCCGGCTCCTCCACGCCGCAGGCGCCCAGGCGCAGCGCGGCGGCGCTCAGCAGGCGGCCTGAAAGAATTATGGCGTTCCCGCCCGCGCGTTTATTTTTCATCGGCGCCCTGTCTCCCGATCTCGAGCTTCAGCTCTTCAAGCAGCTCGCGGATCTCGCCGTCCATGATAGCCTGCATATTGTGCCAGGAAACCTGGATGCGGTGGTCGGTCACGCGGTTCTGCGGAAAGTTGTAAGTGCGTATTTTTTCGGAACGGTCGCCGGTGCCCACCTGGCTCTTGCGGGCCCCTGCGTTAGCCTTGGCCTGGGCCTCCTCGCTGATCTGGGCGAGCTTGGCCGCCAGCAGCGCCATGGCCTTCATTTTATTCTGGCCCTGGGAACGCTCTTCCTGGCACTGCGTTATGATCCCGCTGGGCAGGTGCGTGATGCGGATGGCGGTTTCCACCTTATTCACGTTCTGGCCGCCGGCCCCGCCGGAGCGAAAGGTATCCACCTTAAGGTCTTTGGCCTCGATCTTGATCTCTATCTCGTCCACCTCGTGCATTATCGCCACCGTGACGGTGGAGGTATGGACGCGCCCCGAGGCCTCGGTCAACGGCACGCGCTGCACCCGGTGCACGCCGCCCTCGTATTTAAGCAGGGAATAGACGTCCTGGCCTGAAATATACAGCACGGCGTTCTTTATGCCTTTGAGGCCGGTGGAGGAAAGGTCGCGCAGCTCGG
>DAOPZW010000058.1:0-16331 GCA_035353595.1 Elusimicrobiales bacterium
GCGCTTCGCCAGGGTAATGGCGGTACAGGACTGGCTGGCCTGCCTGAAGGAATAGAGGACGTTCGCTTAAGGCCCCCGGCGAAGGAGAGGAATATGAAAAAACTGCATCACATCGGAATGCCCACCAAGGTTAAGAAAGCCAATGAAAAATATCTGGCGGATGCGAAGGTGTTCATCACGGACGCGGACGACAGCGACCACAGGATAGAATGGCTCCGTTTCGAGGCAGGCAGCCCCATGCCCAGGCTATTGCAAACAACTACTCATATCGCCTATGTGGTGGACAACATCGAGAAAGAGATGAAGGGAAAAAAGGTCCTGGCTAAGCCGTACTCGCCGGTGAAAGGCTTGACCGTGGGTTTTATTGTCGATGAGGGCGTGCCGATAGAATTTATGCAAGTAGCTAAGTGCAAATAAGCGCGGAGAAAGGAGCGGGGACAAATCAAGGGGGAAAAGGCAGCAGGAGCCTTTTAGTGTCTAAACTTGGAGGGGAAGGGGCAGGTCTTGAAATTTAGCGTTTAGAGCAAGTTATGTTAAACCGCCGGGGAAACCCGGCGGTTTTGTTTTGATAGAATAGGGATATGAAAAAAGTATCCAATCTGGAGCGAGTGCCTGCTAAGTTTATAGACGATCCGCGCGGCAAGGGGCCTATGAGCACCAAGTACCTGGGCGCCCTGGCGGGCAGCGAGCGGCTTTACGTCAATGTGGATTACCTGAAGCCGGGGGCCAAAAGTGCCAAGTACCATTCCCATAGCAAGCAGGAAGAGTTTTTCCTGGTGCTTAAGGGTGCGGGGACGCTGCGCCTTAGCGGGAAAAAGTTGCGCGTGAAGGCAGGGGATTTTGTGGCCAAGCCGGGTGGTCGGGGTTTATGCCATCAGTTTATAAACACAGGGAGGGGCGTGCTGGTTATACTTGATTGCGGCACCAAGGACGCCGGCGACAGGGTTAACTATCCCGACGAGGGTGTGGTGCTGATAAAGGATAAGCGCAAAGTTATGAAGAACGGCCGACCGCTGGCCAACTGGACGGCAGACCCCAACCTTTGACACGGCAGGAAACGCCGATTCCGTGTTTCCTGATGAAGCCGCCGGGGGAAGCCCGGCGAGGGGGATAGGGGCCGTACTTAACTATTGGACTATTTAGGGGTAAGCAATGCGAAGCCGCGGGGACGAGTTGTCGGAAACATAAGGCATGCCAATGGCGACAGACGAGTTAAGCGGATACAGCGGAAAGGAGTTCCCTGCCTGTGAATGGTTTTTTCAGGGCGGCTGGCTGCGCGGCGTCGCCTGTCATAAGCAGCGCACGGGCCGCCGGGGCTACCAGCTTTGAGAAGGCAAGCAAGTCCGTGCCGCACCCGTCTCCGAGATTTAGGTCGGTCAAGAGAATGTCATAAGAGCCGCCGCGCATAAAGGCCAGGGCTTCGGCGGCGCTGGAACAGGCCGTAACCGCAAATTTATTTTTCGAAAGCAGACAGGAACAGAACTCCAGCACGCCGTGGTCGTCGTCTACAAGCAGAATACGTTCAGTCATCGATAGCTCCGCGGCCGGCCAGCCGGCCTTTAATTGCGCCCCGCCTGCATTTATCTCCAGGCGAGCAGCGTTTAATATGGTATCACTTGGAACATATCAGTATTTTTGATTTATCGTTAACAATTCATTTCCAAACATCCGCCAAAGCGTCTATCAGTCAAATCGCTGGGCAGATACGTAATAAGAGGGGAAGTAATGCGAAACCGCCGGGGAAGCCCGGCGGTTTTGTTTTGTAGAATTATACTCGCGTTCGCGGTGGCGGGATCGCGGGGGACAATGAAGATACTTATTGTAGAGGACAACAAGGAACTGGCTTGGCTGCTCGCCGAGCGGCTTAAGGTCGAGGGCTATGAGACGCGTGCCGCAGAGAGCGGCGCCAGCGGCATAAAGACGGCGCTTTCCTTCCTACCCGACCTGATACTGCTGGATTATAACCTCGGTGACATGACCGGGCACGACGTGGCCGTAGCGCTGCGCAACACGCGCAAGACCTCCGGGATCCCTTTCCTGGTGCTGTCCGCCCACGGCGCGGACCCGATGTTGGCGCGCGGTTTCGAAAAGCTCCGTAACTACCGCGGCGCTATGTCCAAAGTGCTTTCCACCAGGGAGGTGGTAGCGGCCGTGAAAAAGGCGCTGCCCTGCCCCGGAAAGACAGCCGCCGCGCCGGACACAGGGGCACCGGCCTGCGTTCCGGCAGAAAGCCGCCGCCGCCTGCGCGGCACGCTCGCCCGGCTGATAGTATCCACCCCCGTCTACAAATTGCTGAAGAAGCGGCGGAGAAAACGGAGCTGAGGATAGAAGGGGAAAAGGCAGCAGGAGCCTTTTAGTGTCTAAACCTGCGGAGTGGTAAGGGGACGTTCTTAACGATTGGATCATTTAATACAAATTGTCTTGAACCGCCGGGGAAGCCTGGCGGTTTTGTTTTGATCATGTTTTGTAGAATATGAATATCGGGAGGGGACAAATAATAGTTCAAAAGTTAAGTGCGTTCCCTATCTTCCACTGATATGCTGGATTTGAAGAAATGATAAAAATATTGCTGCTGGCCTGTTTGTGCGTGCTGACGGGAAATTCGCGGGCGTATGCGCAGGAATACGTGCGCCAGATACTGGAATGTAAAGGCGCCGGGGTGTGGGACGGGGAAAGCCACGACGTGTTCGTGGACGTGTTCGAGCCGGAGCCGGGGCAGGAATACCGCGTTAAATTCGCTCACGGGGACGGGACCGATTCCACTTATGCCGACAGTCTGACCATGTATTGCCATTTCGACGCCGTGTTCAAAACCGGCAATTCATCGCAGATCTATTCCCCGCATCTCTGGCTGGCCGTGCCCTTGTCCCGGCGCTCCTCCCCGGAGCTGCGCTATAAGCTGAACTCGTCGTGGGGGCTTAGGGAGAAGCAGGCTAAGGTGGCGGTGTCCATAAATACCAGGGACCTTAAGGGAAAACTGTCGTATAAATACTGGGTGGGGTATACGTCCTGGGGCGCGCCGGACCTGCAATTCAAGACAGACCTGTCGTGCGTTAAGCATTACAAGCGGATAGACTCGCTGCAGCCGGCCGTTCCAGAAGCAAGGATATCTTTAACCTATGCCGGCGGGACCCGGGAGGCGATAGGCGGGTCCGCGGCGGACATGGAAAAGAAAAAATCATCTTACGTGCTGGTGCCGAAAGCGGTAAGGCAGAGCCAAACCATGAAGATAGCGTGGAAATATCTGCCCCGGGATAAGGACGTATGGCTGGGGAAATTACACTTGTATAAGGGGGCCCGTTTTTTGGCCGGGATAATTCCTGAAAACCAGAAGTATCTGCCTGAGTTTGAAACGGCCTGGGGCACAGGCTTCAATTCCGTTACCGGCGGGGACTTCAAGATAAAAGCCGTCTTCTACAGGGGCAACCTGAATGCGCCGGACCCGGTAGCGGAGGTGTGGAGCGACGCCTTTGCCATAAATAAATACGAACAGTCCGATCTTCCTAAGGGAGAACAGCGGTGCGTCGACTCCGACAATAGTCCCGATTATTTGAAAAAAGTAGTGGTCTTCCCTGTTGCGGCGGCGACCAACCCCGAACTGTTTTCCAAGGGCGTGGCCAGCGGTGCGGTCTATGCCGGTTCGTCCGACCCCTCCCGGCATGTGATCCTGGGCCAATCCCCGGACCCGGCCATGGCGAAGGAGACCGACGGCGCGGTAAGCATTGTGTACGATCATTGCCAGGGGGACGATCTGGTGGAGGGTTATTGCACTCCGGAGGGCTTGCTGTCGGCCATGGGCGTTAAATGCCCGAATGGCTGCTCCCAGGGCGCCTGCAAGAAATAAGCGGGAGTTCCCGCGGCCGGGCGTTTACAGGCCGGCAAAAAAGAAGGGCGATAGGGGACGCACTGAACTATCGGATTATTTAGCGGCAAGTAGTTCAAAGCCGCCGGGGCAGCCAGGCGGTTTTGTTTTGTAGAATTTAATGATGCTGACTTTCCTGTTGTGGCTTATTCTGCTGGTGCTGTGCTGGCCGCTGGCGTTGCTGGCCCTGATACTTTATCCCCTGCTGTGGCTGTTGCTGCTGCCGTTCAGACTGTTAGGTGTGGCCGTGGGTGGGGTGTTGGCGCTGCTTTGGGCGGTGGTAACGCTGCCGGCCACCATACTGCGCCGTTTGACGCACGCGCCGGAGTCTGCCAGGTAGTAGGGAGGTCATTTTGCTTCCGCCGGAAGTAGACAGGGGGCGTTCATTCCTAATTTCTAATTAAGCCGCCGGGGAAGCCTGGCGGTTTTGTTTTGGTAGAATTAGGCTATGGTACGCAAAGCTGTTGTCGCTGACGCGCAGAGGATCGCGGAGATACACATCTCCGGCTGGCGCACCGCTTACAGGGGTATCCTGACCGACGCTTTCCTGTTCGATAAACTGAATGTGGAACGCCGCGCGAAGAATCTGCAGAAAGAGCTGGCTGACGGGGCACAGGAGCACTATGTGGCTGAGCGCGACGGGCAGGTGTCGGCATTCATGGCCATAGGGGAATCCCGCGACGAGGATAAGCGCGGGGCCGGCAGCCTTGAGCTTATTGCGATATACGTGGATCCCAAGCTAAAGCGATCGGGGCTCGGACATGAACTGCTTGAGTTCCTCGAGAGCGAGGCCCGCCGGCGCGGCTATAAAGAAGTATCGCTCTGGGTCCTGGACCTTAACGCCGCCGGGCGGTCTTTTTATGAGAAAAACGGCTATAGCCGTGACGGAGCCATTAAGACCCTGGAGCGGCTGTGTTCCCCTAACGGGGCCCCGGTGGAGGAAGTCCGTTATATTAAGGCTATGGATAAATAATGGATTTTCCACTATAGTTACGAATATGTATTTCAAATCAAAAAAGATTTCATTGCTGATCCTGGGTATAACATCGCTCACGTGCTCGAGGGTGGTGTTCTCTCTTTTCAATGATCCTGAGGGGCCAAATTTACTGGTAGTTATGGGAATGGCAGCGGTCATATATCTTTTATCTTTGCTGGCATACTTATTAAATCCTTCAGCTTTATCATGTTCAGGGCTGAAAAGGCTTTTATTAGTGATCTTAATTCAGATAGTACTAGCCGCTGGTTTCTTTTTTTTGTTGAACTAAGGGGAAAAGGCAGCAGGAGCCTTTTGGGACGTATAGGGGACGCACTTAACTTTCGGACTATTTAGCGGCAAGTAATGCGGAACCGCCGGGGTCGCCTGGCGGTTTTGTTTTGGGTGATTTTTTGCGGAATATGAATATCGGGGAAGGGACAATAATAGTTCAATAGTTAAGAACGTCCCCTATCTTCCTCAGCGGGCGTTCTCGAAGCGGAAGGGCCGGATGCCTTGAAGCTCCGTATTTCGTTTTGAGGCTGAAATCTGCCGTCCGCGGCTCCGGGGCCGGGCGTCTAGCCTGAATACGAAGAGTTCAAAGACTCGGGACGGCGCATATGCTCCAGCGCTACTTCCTTGGTGATGAGCCCCTTGGTAAAAAGGTTCTTGATCGAGATATCCCTCGAGATCATCCCGTGCTTCATCCCGGCCTGTATGACGTCGTTGATGGCATCGAGCTTGTTCTCGCGTATCATCTGGCGCACCGCCGGCGTGGTCACCAGTATTTCGCAGGCCACTACCACTCCCATGCCGTCGGCGCGCGGCAGCAGCTGCTGGGAAATTACCGCCTCCAGTGAGGAGGCCAGCTGATCGCGCAGAACTTCCTGCTCGCTGGATGGCACGGCCGATACTATGCGCTGCGCGGTTGTAGCGGCGTCGCGGGTGTGCAGGGTGGTCAGCACCAGGTGTCCGGTTTCGGCCGCGGTCATGGCGGCGTAGATGGATTTTTCGTCCCGCAGTTCGCCGATGCAGAGTACATCGGGGTCCTGGCGGATGGAATCCATGATGCCCATGGCGAAGGACGGGGTATCTATGCCCACCTCGCGCTGCACAAAAACGGAGCGGAACGGCTTGAAGATGGTCTCTACGGGGTCTTCTATAGTGATGACCTTGCTGGGGCGCCCTTCCTGATTGATATGGTCCAGCATCGCCGCCATGGTGGTGCTCTTGCCGCTGCCGGTGGCCCCGGTGACGAAGATGATGCCGGTCTTGCGGTGGGTCAGCGTGCCCACTACGGGCGGCAGGCCCAGGGAGGATAGCGGGTAGGTTTTCTGGGGCAGGATGCGGATGGAAGCGCCGATAGTGCCCAAAGTCATGTAGATGTTGAAGCGGTAGCGTCCGCTGCCTATGGTGTGGCCGCAATTGACGCGGTTTTCCCTTTGAAAGATCTCCTGCTGGGCGGCGGTCATATAAGGGGCCAGGAGTTTCTGTATCGTTTCGGATGAGACCGCAGGGAAAGGCAGGGCCTTGATGGCGCCCGCGATGCGTGCGACCGGCGGTATGCCGTGCATAAGGTGCAGGTCAGAGCCGCCGTACGAGATCACGCTGGCAAGAAGGGTAGGCAAAGTGTATTCTGATTCAGGCATAGGACAAAGAATACTACTTACGATTATTTAAATCAACATAAGAAGAGGTCTCCATGTCAGGCGGTTTTGTTTTGAATGGAAGATCTTGCTTATCGCATATAGCGGGTATTCGCGGCTCATTACCAAATACATGTTTTTACGTTGTGCCGTGGAGTAGGGCTAAATAACCCGGGCCGGAGGCCTTTGGCTTCATCCGCACGCGGCCGCGGAGCTGCTAAACTGTAATTACGGCGCAAGGAGGAACTATGACTAAAGTTTTAATGGCGACGGTTCTGCTAGCGGTATCTGGCGCGGCTTCCGCCGGGGAGCTGGAAGCGCAAAAAGCGGCGGCTGAATTATCCGGTAAAACCGGCGGGTTTGCGGCGGCCGGCGCGGTTCTGCCGCAGCCGGGGCTGCCGAAGCCCGTTCTTTCCCCGGCTGACGGCGGCTTTAAATATTACGACACCCGGTGTTATATGCAGGACGGCGACACCGTAGGGATGCTGTTCAATCTCTCAGATGAAGTGCTGCATTACAGCGGCAAGATAATGTTCTATTACTACGACAAGTATGGCCAGCTGACGGATGACGACTGGTCTATAGATATGGGGACGATCTGGCCGGGGGAGAGGGGCGTGATAAAGGAAAGCGGGGCTCCCGGTGACGCCGAGTTCTGCGCTGTGGACGCCCGCGCCGCGGTAAGCAGCGGCCACGTGCTTATTGGCAGCTACCTGCCGCCTGTCAAAACCCTGGCGCCGCGTGAAGAAAAGTATAAAACTTCCTGCCGGCTGGAGAACGGGCAGGCCGTGGGCGTGATACGCAACCTCTCGCCGGAAAGTTTTGCGTACAGCGGGAGCGTGTCTTTCTATTTCTACAACGGCGAAGGCGCCATGGTGGACGAGAACTTAACGATGGCGTCCGGCACGGTAGACGCTTATAAAAGCCAGGTCCTGGTAAACAACGGCATACCGCTGCGGGCGGAAAGCTGCGGCCTGGATATCAGCGCGGCGATGAAAAGATAAGCGGAGACTGTTTATGCGTGGGGGAAACAGTGGACGCGGGAGGTGAAACGATGCGGCGCCGATCAATACCCGTTCTTATACTCTTATGCTCTTTCGCGATTACCGTTAAAGCGGAAGTCCCCGACAGCAACGTTCCTGGCGCGGCATTGGCCGGGCAGGTATTGCCAGCCGGGGCGGGCAAAGCGGCTCAGCCGGCGGCTTCAGGCCGGCCCAACAGGAGAGCCAGGGCCTGGGCCGCTCTTCAGCGCGACCCGCAAAAGGCCGAAGCGAACCTGTCGTATGGCCAGGAACTGGAGGCCGACGGGGACGCTGCGAACGCCATTCCCTATCTTAAAAAGGCTATAGCCTTGGACACGCAGGCCTCCGGGATAAAGGCGTGGGCTTTGAATTCTTTGGGCAAAGCCTATTTCGCGCTCGGGGATCAGGAAAGCGCCAAAAACTCGCTGCTTGAGTCCGTCCGCCTGAACGCGGCAAAGAACGTTACGGAGGCTTCAACCAGGCAGCTTCATTATTTCGGATTCGACGAGCTGTTCAAGACCTGGGAGATCCGGGAGAGCGACCACTTCATCTTCCATTTTCAAACCCCCTCGGCGGTCCCGGATCATGAGGAGTATATTAAAAAGCACGAAGACGCTTTGGCCGTTATCACAGCCTTCTTCGATAATGTACGGCTCCCTTTCAAGATCCAGATGTTCGTCTGGAATTCCAAAGGATCCGCGCTGAAAAGCGTGGGGTTCAAACTCGGTTTTGCGGTTACGGAGTCCGGCCTGATCCATACGAGTTTCGATCAGACGGCCGGGCATGAGCCGGCCCATGTGGTCGAATACTATTTCGCGCACGCGGCTAAAATGGCGAGCTTTATTAATGAAGGCGTCGCGGTCTATCTGAATCAGTACCATGACGACAACCTTGCAAATGCCCGATACTATCTGCGGTCGGGGAAGAAACCCGTTTCGATCAAAGAACTCTGGCTGGCCCGGAACTATTTGCCGTCGGATCATTACGCTCTGGCGGGGGCGTTCGCGGGTTACCTGGTTGAGCGGGGCGGGAAAGAAAAATACCTCGGCTTGATGCGCCATCAGTCGTACGAAGAGGCCCTGGAAATATACGGGCCGCAACTTGATGCTATTGTCGGCGACTTTGAAAAACTGCTTTATTCCCCCGAGCCGGCCGCCAGTATCTGAGCTGCGCGCGGGCGCCGTCCTTTTTTTTAAACGTCAGGCTCGGCCCGGCGTAGCCGGACCAGCTTTCCCCCGAAGGCTGGCCCAAAATAATAACCCTTCGTCTTATACGCCGCTTTGCCCGTGAGGCCCGCAGCTGCGGCTGTACGTATTTAACTATTGGGCCGGGGAAGCCCGGCGGTTTTGTTTTGGTGATGTTTTGTAGAATATGAATATCGGGAAGGGGCAAGCAATAATAGTCCGATAGCTAGGAACGTCCCTTATCTTCCTAAGGCAAAATGCTTAAGATCGCAATATTTTTTATCTCGGTCGCCGGGCTCTTTGTGCCTGTCTGCCCGGGGGCCGAAACGTCTGCGGCACTGGCGAAGAAAGCCCTGCAGGCGAGGGATTACCCGGGGGCGGCGTCTTTGTTCGCCAAGGCCTCGGCCGGGGGGGACCCGGAAGGCGATGTCGGACTTGGTTTTATGCACCACCTCGGCCTTGGCGGGCCAAAAGATCTTGCCAAGGCTTTTTCCTCCTACTCAAAGGCCGCGGACAAGAAATATCCTAAGGGAATATACTATCTGGGCCGGGCGTATAAAAGCGGCATTACGGGAAAGCAGGATTACGGTAAAGCCCTGAAACTCTTTATGGAAGCCGCGAAGGCCGGCTATCCCCTGGCAGAGGTATCTATAGGGATAATGTACAGCAGGGGGGAGGGCGTAAAAGCCGACCAGGCCGCGGCGCTCAAGTGGTTTAAGAAAGCTGTTAAAGACAGGCAGGATACGGCCTATTTTGAGCTCGGGCAGGCTTACTGGAAAATGGGTGACGATAAGAAGACAATTGCCAACTACAAGGTCGCTACGGAAAAAGGGGATCTGCAGGTAGCCAGCCCGCTGGGCTATATGTTCAGCCAGGGCAAAGGGGTGGGCGTGGATTATGCGCAGGCGGTGAACTTATATAAATTAAGCGCCAAGGCGGGGTTCTCCATAGGCCAGTATAACCTTGGGGAAATGTATCGCGCCGGGGCCGGCGTTCCGGCGGATAACAAAGAAGCGCTTAAGTGGATGCTGATCAGCGAGATGAGTAACGATAGCGGCAATAGCAATGACGGGTTGCCTCCGCGCCTTATCCCCGAAGTGACCGCCAAACTGACCGGGGCTGAAATAGCGGAGGTGAAAAAGGCCGCTGACGCGGAATTCCTGGTTTATAAGGCCAATCACGATAATTGGAGCGCGGAGCGTTTCTGCCGCGACGAGTCGCCGAATCTTCCCAGCAAAAGGGAGCGATAACTTTATGGGACAATATTCATTCTTAGCTTTACTGTTCCTCTGCATTCTGGCGGTTGGGGCCTATATAGGCGGGCGTACCGGTACTATCGTGGGGATATTCGTGCTTATCTATGTGGTCCTTTTTGCCGGGCTGGGCTTGTATTACTTCATAAAACGGTTGAAGGGCGAAATAAAGATCTATCTGCCGACGGCATCTTATGATCCCGGGAATACCATCGAGGGCTTGTTCAAGCTCAGCGCACGCCGTGAAATTAACGGTGAAAATCTTACCGCGGCTTTGGTGGCTGTTGTCCCAAGACCGCGCGATATGCTGGAAGTATTCAGAATTGCCTGCGATATCGAGCCCGCCAGGAACTATCCCGCCGCTTACAGCGGCACCTATAATTTCAAGTTAACACTTCCTATGCCGGGGGACCCCGCTCTTGCGCAGGCGCTGAAAAAATCCAACTTCGCAAACCCGCGGCTTCGGTGGAAGGTGAACGTGCATCTGGCCGCCAAAGGCATGGACCTGGACGCCGAAGAATTTCTGTCGGTAAAGAACATCAATTGGTAAGCAGAATTTAGCGGGAGTTAAAGCTGCACCGCGTTATGTGCGCCGCCGTGGAGCACGGCGGTCCGGTTTTGGTAGAATGGGTTTATGAAAGATATAAAGGCCGACGAGAACCTGGTGGCGAAATGCGGGCTTTACTGCGGCGCCTGCGGCGCATATCTGAAGGGGCGCTGCCCCGGCTGCGCAGGCAACGAGAAGGCGTCCTGGTGCAAGCCGCGCAAGTGCTGCGCCGAGCGGAAGTACGGCAGCTGCGCCGACTGCGCGGATTTTAAGGCCTACGAAGACTGCGGCAAGCTCTACAATTTCATCTCGCGGGCGATAAGCCTGTTCACCGGGTCGGACCGGCCGGGCAGCCTGCGGCGGATAAAAGAAATAGGCCGCGCGGCTTACGCCGCGGAAATGGCGGCCGCCCGCGCGCACGCCGTTAAGCGCAAGGCGGGATAGGGTGCGCTCTTAACTGTCGGGCTGTTTAAAGCAAGTTGTGCTGCCGCCGGGGAAGCCCGGCGGTTTTGTTTTGTAGAATTTGGGGATGGATGAAGAGTGTTGTGCCAACTACGACCGCATAGCGGGCTGGTTCGATGCGCAGCGGGGTAAAGACCTCATGGAGAGCTCTTACCTGGAGGCCATGCTGGCGCGGCTGCCCGCGGGCGGGGACGTGCTGGACCTGGGTTGCGGCTCCGGCGAGCCGCTGGCGGGGTTCTTCATCCGCAGGGGGTTCCGCGTTACAGGCCTGGACGGTTCCCCTGAAATGATAGCCATGTGCCGCGCACGTTTCCCGGAGATGTCCTGGGCGGTGGCGGACATGCGCGGCGCGGCGCTGGGGCGGCGCTTTGACGCCGTGCTGGCCTGGGACAGTTTTTTTCATCTTTCCAAAGAGGACCAGCGCGCCATGTTCGCCGTGTTCGCGGCGCACCTCAAGAAAGGCGGCCTGCTGCTGTTCACCTCGGGGCCGGCCGAGGGCGAGAGCAGCGGTATTATGGAGGGGTGCAAGTTCCATTATTCCAGCCTCTCCCCGGAGGAATACCGCGGCCTGCTGGCCGCGCACGGGCTGGAAGTGCTGCGGCATAAGGCAGAGGACCCCGCCTGCGGCAAGCATACCGTCTGGCTCGCCCAGGCGTCTTAAGTTATGTTAAGCCGCCGGGGAATTACGGCGGTATTTTTTATCCTGCGAATTGATAAGGCGATAGGGGACGTTCTTAACTATCGGACTATTTAAGGCAAGTTGCGCGGGCCGGGTCAGAAGCCGGTAAAGACGCGGCAGGCTCCCGAACTTTCGCAAATATACCGGCTGGACCCCCAGGAGGAAGGTCTTGAGCAGATAACGGCAAAGCCCAGGCCGTTGCTGTTCTTTACATAATAGGGCGTACGGGAATCGAATTCGCAGGCGGGCAGCGGGTTAATGTACTTGTCCGGCAACTGCTCCAGGCTTTCCGGGTACGCGCCGGTGTCGGCCTTGTACTGCTCGATCGCGCCCATCAGCGGTTTAAGGTTGGTCTGCATGCGCCCGGCCCTGTAGTCCGGAGCGTGCGACAGCACAAAATAAATAGCGCCCCAGGCGGCCATTGTTATTGCCGGTTTTATCAGCGGCGGCCGGCGCCCCCGCAAGGTGCCCGCCAGCAGGCGCAAAAGCAGGAAGATCACCAGCGGCAAAGGCAGCAGGCTCAGTATTTCCAGCAGCGCAAGGATCCCCATTGAGGTTGAGTAATAAGCGGCGCTTGCTACAGGCAGCACCAGCAGCAGGGGAAGGATCAGGAAGAAATTGCTCATAAGACTTTGTTGTCAAATGATATCAAAAACGGGAGGGCGCGGGCGGGCACAGGGGACGCAGTTCACTTAATGATCGTTTAGAAACAGCGGAAGTTGATGGCCTAGAAATATGCATATAGTAAACAACGTCCCCTGCCGTTCATGTTAAAATATCAGTATGAATCTTGACCTCTGGATCCTGGCGGCGGTGGGAATATTCGCCGTTATCGGTTTCTTTACGGGGGCCATCCAGCAATTCTCCCACTGGATAGGCATCGCCGCCGCTTATTTCTGCGCCCAGCCGCTTGCCGCGCTGGTTGCGCCGGCGCTCGCCGCGCGCATGGGCTGGCCGCCGGCGCTGGCGGCCGTGGGTTTAAGCGCGGTGGCCATGCCCGTTATCCTCATCATAGCCACTAAGATCGCGCGCTGGATACTCAACGCCATCATTCCCGGCGACCAGCGCAACAGGCCCGACAGGATCGCCGGGATCTTCCTGGGCGCGGGCAAGGCCGGCTTGATCGCCTGGGTAATGCTGGCCGCTGTGCTCGCCTTCGAGGAGCCGCTGGTTAAATCTCTTCCCGGCGCCAAAGCCGCCCTGAATGCGTCTTGGGCCGCGGGCTTCACGCGTAAGCACAGCCTTTTTGATGCGGCGCTGCCGCCGGCGCTGGCCAAGTTCCGCGCGGTGGCCGCCTTGCGCGACGATCCCGCACAGGCCCAGGCCCTGCTCAATGATCCGGAGCTCAGGTCCCTGCTCAGCGATCCCGTTTTGAAGCAGGCCCTGGAAAAAGGCGACGCCGCCTCCCTGCTGGAGAACCCCGAAGTAAAAAGAATGCTTGCGGACCCGGAGATGGTTAAAAAAATTGAGGCGATGTCCGCGGATTTAGAATAGGGGAAAAGCGCCGGTATCCCCGGCCGTGTTTACTGTTTAACGCCGCCGGCAACACGGCGGCGCGACCTGGGTACGGAATGAAAAAAAAAGCTCTTTGTCTTCTGCTTGCTTTGCCGGGAATGCTGGCGGCCTACTCCGTGATAGTGATAGTAAAGGCGCGCGCGGCCACGCCCGGGCTGGCGCAGGCGGTTATAAGCACGGCGGCCATTACGTACAAGGACCTGAGTAAATGGCAGTTGGCTTCTTTGCTTGCCGTGGAGGATCCTAAATTCTTCGAACATAACGGCGCGGATTACCGCACCCCGGGGGCGGGTATCACCACTATAACCCAGGGGATAGCGAAGCGGTTCTATTTTAAACCATTCAAGCCCGGCCTTGCCAAGTATAAGCTGGTGCTGGTGTCGGTCTTCGCGCTGAACCCGCTGGTTTCCAAGAACGACCAGTTGACCATACTGTTGAACGCGGCATATTTGGGCGGCGCCGGCGCGGAAATACTGGGGTTTGAGAAGGCGGCGCAATATTACTACAACAAGAAGTTCGCGGAGCTTTCCGAAGACCAGTATCTCGCGCTTGTGGCTATGCTGATCTCGCCGGTCGCGTTCAATGTTAAGACGCAGCCGCAGGCCAACAGGGAAAGGGTTGCACGCATAAAAAAAGTGCTGTCGGGAGAATATAAACCGCTGAACCTGATGGACTTGTATTACGGCCAGCTGCCGCCTGAAACCGTTAAGGCCGGCCTGCCCCCGGCTTCCTATTTCCCCGCCATGTATAAATAAAGCGAGCGGACGCTCTTAACAGAATGAAAGCTTCAATGGTTAAACGGCCCAGGATTAAAACGGCCCTCGGTTTTAAGCCCGGAAATAGCCGCCCTGCCCGCCGGATCCCATTTGGTAGAATATAGCGGTCCGGATAAGGGGAAAATAGTCCGATAGTTAAGAACTTCACCTGTCTTACCGATCCTGCCTCGATAGCCTTTGGTATGGAGAACTTATGAAAGATCCTGAACTGGTAGAACTGCTGCGCAAGCTTGAGGCGATAAATTCTCCCAGCGGGTATACCGCGGACGCTATAGCTTTTCTCGCCGGCCTTTTCCGCGCGGCGGGGCTTTCACCCAGGATCACGAACAAGGGCGCGCTGCTGGTTTGCGAACATCCGGAGCCGGTAACGGTCTGCGCCGCGCATGTGGATACGCTGGGCGCCATGGTCACCCGCCTGGAGGGCGACGGCACGCTGCGCGTCACCCAGGTGGGCGGCTGGCCCTGGAATTCTTTCGAGGGGGAATACGTTACCGTGCTGGGGTCTTCCGGCAAGAAATGGCGCGGCACGCTGCTGTGCGACAACCCCGCCGCCCATGTGAACCGCAATATCGGCAAGGCGGAGCGCTCGGCCGAGAACATGCATATCCGCCTGGATGTCGAGGTTAAAACCGCGGCGGACAATAAAAAACTCGGTATCTGCGCCGGGGATTATGTCTTCTTCGACCCGCGTTTCGAGGCTACCGACACGGGCTTCATCCGTTCGCGCTTTCTCGACGACAAGGCGGGCAGCGCAGCGCTGGCCGCGGTTATACTGGACTCGGCCGCCCGGCTTAAAAAAATGCCGGCGGCTTTTTTCTTCTCCAATTACGAGGAGGTGGGGCATGGCGCCAGCGCCGGCATTCCGCGCTGCGTGCGCGAAATGGTGGCGGTGGACATGGGCGTGGTGGGGCCCAGCGTTTACGGGCACGAGACCCTGGTTTCCATCTGCGCCAAGGATTCCACCGGCCCGCACGATTACGAACTGCGCCAGCGGCTGGTAACGATAGCTAAAAAGAAGCGCATTGCTCACGCCGTTGATGTTTTCCCTTTCTACGGGTCGGACGCGCACGCCACCATGGGCGCCGGTTACGATGTGAAGGTGGCGGTTATCGGCCCGGGCGTTTCCGCTTCCCACGGGGTGGAGCGCACCCATATAAAGGGCCTGCGCGCCACCGTGCAGCTGGTAGAAGCCTACCTGGCCGATATCTGCCGGAAAGGGGACAGGCCTTAGGGAAAAGGCAACAGCTGCCTTTTCACCGAGGGAAACTTTTCAGGGGCTGGGGGCAGGCGCCAGGCTGGTGGTTATCCCGGAGAAGGCCGAACTGCTGTCCTGTTCCCCTGAGCCGGATAAGACATATTGCCGCGGCGGCCTGCGTTTCCTTGAGTTCCGGGTCCCTATGCACTACGGCAAGGAATTTGCCCTGGAACTGTATTTCAAACCCTGACCCTTCTCCGTAGTGTCCGCAAGATCTTAACTCCTGTCGCCCCTGCCCGGACTGGTACTGTTGCCGGCAGGGTGGGAAAAATGTGGGCGTGTAAACCACTGTTTTATCTTGGGGGAACGCGTCCTGTCAGGTCACAGGGGGTGTTACGGAATTCTCCCGCTTCTGGGCGCGGGTGCGGGCGCGGCCCCTCATGAACATCCCAAATGCGGCAAGCATAAAGACCGCCGGGTATAGCAGCCCGCCGGTAGAGTCTGTGCCCAACGTGGAATCCGCCGGGTTGCGGGGATCGTAATATACGTTAACCGGACCGCCCTTCGGGTAGAGACTATTCAGGGTTTCTCTGGAGGATTGTTTGTCTAGATGTATGGCTTCCATGTCGACTTCCACCGGGCGTGAGTCGTAAGTTATCCCGCTAATATTGTAAGAATAAGTTACATGGAGTGCGTAGACCGGCAATCCGCCTTTGCCGCCGGAGGGCAAACGGCTTACACGGGAATCACGTATTATCCCGATGACTTGGGGCCAGTTAGTTTCTGAGACACTGGCCTTCCAGTAAAGGTGGAATTGCCAGGCGGAGACCAGGAGCAGCAGAGCGGCGGCAGCGTACGACGGCCAGGGTGAGCCCTTTCCGACCGTGAACCATGTCGCGCCGGCTTCGGGGCGCAGTCCCATGTAGAGGGCCGCTGCGCCGGCCAGCAGTAGCGGAAGCATGAGCAAGTATATTCCCATTACAGCCCAGGCCATAGAAAATAATATCGCCGCGAGCGCAAGTGTCAGGAAGCGGCCGGTACGGCTGGAGAGGCCTCTCTTGTTCTCCTCCAGCATCTCTTCGGGACTCCAGCTCCTTTGGGCAAGGCCTTTGGGCAGGTAGACCAGCATAAGTATTGGATACAGGGGCAGCCCTATGAACACCAGGGTGATAAGTATCCCTGTAAGCGGCCCCTCTTTTATGGCCAGAAGCCAGACG
>DAOPZW010000059.1:0-16311 GCA_035353595.1 Elusimicrobiales bacterium
CGTTGATCAGCTGCAGCACGCCGATCACGGTATTCTCGTGATCCTTCATAGGGACGGTCAGGAAAGAGCGGGAGCGGTAGCCGGTACGCTCGTCGAACTTGCGCGTGCCGGAAAAATCGAATATCCCGGTAGCATAGGCGTCGTCGATATTGACGGTCTCCGCGTGCAGCGCGGCATAGGCCGCCACCAGCGAATTGTTCTGTTCACCGTTCTCGCCGTACAAAGGCAGGTCCGGGTAGGTGACCGGGTTGCCGGACGTGCCGCCCAGCTTCACTTTCAGGGAATCGTTGTGGAGGATCTCGAAACGCAGTTTTTTTTCGTCGGGGGTCACGCGGTAGAGCGTGCCGCCGTCCGCGCGCGTGATCTCTTTCGCCGCAACCAGGATCTTCTCCAGCAGCCGGCCGATGTCCCGCTCGTTAGACAGCGCCTTCCCTATGGCGTTGAGCTGCTCCAGCCGCCGGAAAATAAGCGTTTGGGCGTCGTGGCCGTCCTGCGCGTGCTGTTTTTTTGTCGTATCGGCTGTCATCGTATCCGGGCCCCGGCGCCTGAAACCGCCGCCGGTTCACTTATAATACTAAAAGTCGGGAGCTTTTCATAAATCCGGGATACGCCTGCCCGGCATTGTGTTTTACCGCGGAGGAGACTTTTCTCACGGACATAATTGCCGATGGCGGAACCAGGACGGGACTTTATCAGGGCAAACCGGACGAACACACGTTTTATCATTTTCATTCGCGCCGGGCCGGTATCCGGCCGGAAAGGTCCGGGTCCGCTTACGACCATTATTT
The DNA here is from genome assembly GCA_035353595.1 of Elusimicrobiales bacterium. Lineage (GTDB taxonomy): Bacteria > Elusimicrobiota > Elusimicrobia > Elusimicrobiales > UBA9959 > UBA9959. Next base: position 789 of record DAOPZW010000059.1, read on the forward strand.
CCGGAAGCGGCCGTTGCCGCGCCGCACTTCGCGTGCGGTTTAGATTTACCCCTGCCGGTTTACTATAATTAAGCATGTTCACAGGAAAAACCGCGCCGCGGCCGGCCTTTAATATGTTTTTGACAGGAAAGGCCGCCGCCGCGGCCGCGGCGGCGGCGGCCCTTATACTTTTCACCCTCCTCTTCAGGGCGCAATGGCTCGGCGGGATCTACACAAATTACTTCCAGGTGGCTCAGGGCGATTTCCTGGTTTACGGCGTACCCGGCAAATCCATGGTGATGCCCGGAGACGGGCAGACCAACAAGGCCCTGGTAATGCCCTCCGTGCCGCTGGCCTACTCGCTCGCCGCCGGGAAGCACGGCTCCTGGGTTTCCCCGGTTTTCATGGCCTCGCTGCTGCTGCTGGTCTTCGCGCTGGCCGCGGAACTTCACTCCTGGCCGGCCGGGCTGGCGGCCTGCGCCGCAGTGCTGGCGGCTTTCACGCGGGATCCCGGCAACCAGCTGCTTAACCTGGCCGGCGTCTCAGCCGACCCCGAGCAGGTGATCTTTTCCGGCGCGCTGCTGTGCGTAGCCTGGCTGCTCGCCCTGTCAAAGGGAAGGAGTTCCCTTTTCGCGGCAATTCTCACCGGGGCCGCGATCGGGGCGAGCCTTTACATCAGGACAGCGCTGGCCTTCTTCCCGCTCGTCCTCGGGCTGTTCCGCGCCGCCAGGCAGCCGGGCCCCCGGCTCAGGGCTTTTTTTTCAGCGCCCGTCCTCGCGCTCCTGCTGACGCCGCTGGCTATCCTGGCCATGAGAGTGCCGTACACTTATTATTTTGAAAGGGACCTCGTCCTGCTTGAGGGGGCCAGGTCGGACTCCAACATGATCGCCGGCGCGCTGGGCCTGACCGGAACCATGGAAGGCGACGCCTTTAAGCTGGCGGGGATAACCAGCGGCCGCGACAGCGTAGCGCGCTGGGCGGCGGCAGAGATCGTCCGCCACCCCGTACGCTACGCCGGCGCGGTCCTGAAAAGGCTTAAGTTCGCGCTCAGCCTCAGCCCGCTGATAGTGTTCCTTGCCGCGCTCGCTTTTTTCCGCTTCAGGAAAGACCCCGCCTTCGCCGAGCTCCTGCTCCTCTGCGCGTATTTCACGGGAATACACTGTCTTATGGCGGTAGAGGAACGGTACTTCATGCCGCTTTACGCCCTGCTGATCCCCGTCGCGGCCTGCTCGCTCGATTACGCGGTCCCTGGCCTCAAGCGAACGGGCGGCGCCTTCATTTCAAAAGCCGCGGCGCTGGTAAGCGCGGTCCCGCAGGCCGCCCTTTTTATCGCCGCCCTCGCCCTGACCGTCATGTTCCCGTACAGGGCCCGCACGGAATTCTCTTTCGCCTCAGAACGGAACGCCGACAGCGCGGCGGTGCTGCGCAAAAAAGGAGAATTCCACCTCCGCCGCGGGGAAGCGGCCGAAGCGGAACTGGCCCTCGGCAGGGCGCTCCTGCTTGAGCCCTCCATTGAAACTGAGAGCGCGTATTTCAACGCGCTAATCGCCAAAGGCTTGCGTCCCCCCGCCGGCTACTGGCTCCGCATGGACCGCAGGCTGGAATACAATCTGCATGCGCTGTTTTACGCGCTCGCGAAAGAAGATCTTAAGGCGGCCCGCCCGGCCTACGCCGCTGCGTACGGCGTCTGGATGAATAATTCCGCCATGATCAGGAACCCGGACAGCGCTTACGCCGTCGGGCTCATGCAAAAGTTGCGGGCCGGGGATCCCGGCTTTATCGAGAGCATGAAAGCCGCGGCCGAACCGTTCCCGCCGGCTATTTCGTCGCGCATCCTGCGCGGTCTGTGGAAGATTTCCGGCAAGCCGGAATATCTGCCCCCGCTGCCCGCGGCCAATGTTTATCCGGGCCCGCCTGCGCCGCGCGGCTGAAAGCGGCTCACTTGTTTTTCAGCATATTGAGCGCGTTCTCGGCGGCGGGCAGGCCGGCCCAACCCGGAGGGGCGTTGCTCACCGTCCAGACCAGGATCTCCTCGGCTTCCTCGCGCCTGCCCAGCGCCAGCAGCAATTTGTAACTTTCAAAAGACGCGGCGCTGCCTATTATCCCCGCTTTCTCGCCCGGAACGGTCCCGGCATAGGCCGAATATACCAGGCCCTGACAGACCTGGAGCGCCTTGTTCTTATCCATCTTCCCGGGATTGCGGCACAACTCCAGGCGCGTTTCCAGGGTTTCCGGACGCTTAACGGCCGTCGGGTTTTCCGGGCGGGGAGCGGCGGGCTCCGCGGTGGTAAGCCGGCGCGGCGCGCCGGCGGCGTCCGGAGCGGCTTCGCCGGCGGCATACAGTTTCCTGTAACCGGCTTCCGGCAGCCCTGAATTTTTTAACAGGCCGGAAACCCAGGCTTCCAATTGTTTATTCCCGGACCTGACGAAGCGGTTATTCCTGCCCGCGAAATCCCCCGCTTCCAGCCAGCGCGCCACACCGGCGGCGTCACGCTTTACCGCCGCGGCGACCATGCGCCAGAAATACAGTTTCAAGGCCTGCTCGCGGTTCGCTTTCATCCGCCCCAGGACCTGTTCCGCCTTTGAAAGATACTCTTCCGCCATCCGGATCAGTTCCGTATTGCTTTCCGCCGCGGCCGCCTCCGCGCAGAACCAGTGCGCTCTCGAGAGATAAACCTCATAACTATCCTCGTCTTTAAAACCGAAGCGGGCCTTCACTTCCTTTTCGGACGGGGCAGGGCGCAGCGGCGCTTCCCCGTACAGTTTAGAGATCTCCCCGGAAAAACTGGCGGCCAGCAGCAGGTAGCCGGGGATATTGGGATGGTGCGGATCGACGAACAGGTTATAGCCCGGCACGCCATGCGGCGAAGAATTTTCATAAAGCCGCGCCGTTTCGGCGACCGCGGCGCCCTCGGCGGCCGCGGCGCGCCTTATCGCGTGATTTTGCGCGCGGGTGGGGCGGCGGCTGTTCCCGAAGTCGGCCGCAAGGTAAAAATTCTCCTTTGCCCCCTTATAGTCACCGGTCCGCGCCAGGCAGCGCCCGAGCCGGTAATGCAGCATGGTTTTGTTCCCCGAGTCTTTCGCCAGCAGCGCCGCGTAACTGCGCCCCGCCTCCGCCCACCGGCCGGCGGCCTCGCTGCGCCTGGCGCCGGCATAAGCGGCTTTTTCGCCGCCGCCGGAGAACCTGGGCTCGGTATACGGCGGGAAATCCGCGAAGTTCCCGGTCAAGGTGGAAACCACCGCCTTCAATCCGTTCTTCTTCGCCAGCCGCAGCGTTTTTGCCAGGCGGTATTCATACCTGCCCGGAGAATAATACTGCCCGAAATTGCCGTCGGGAACCCCGTCATTGTGAAAGGATAAGAGCTTCGAAAGAATTACCGATCTCTGGGCGCATTTCCACCAGCCGAATCCGGGCCCGTCGCCCACGGGTGCGGGCTCGTTGATGCCGGCGTAGACCAGCAGCAGGCCGGCGCGCGGCGGCCTCAGGACAAGTTCCCTGAGCAGACGCCAGTACTGGCTCTCCAGGTCGGCGCCAGGGACAGAAAGGTTTATTATTTCCAGCCTGCCGCCGCCCAGCCTGCCGCCATACATATAGGAAAGTATGCCCGGGAAGGAGAGCTTCGGGCGGTAGGGATCGCCCGCGGAAGTGGATTCCCCCAGCACGTAAACGTTGAAGGTACCCGGAGCCTGGCTGAAAGGGGCGCGCAGCAGGCGGTTAGCGGCCAGGCAGACCGGGAATAAGAATTCCAGCGTCCCGAACGCGGCCAGGAGCAATAGCGGGACCGAAACTGCTGTGAAAATTATTTTTTTTCTCACGGATCTTACCGGGGGCGCGGCCGGCGGAGCGGCCAGCCGGCCCGGCCCGCTACAGCAGTTTTTCCATCTCGTCCATGATGCCGTTCATTTCCCGCATCGCGGCTTTGAACGGTGCTGAAGTGGTCATATCCACGCCCGCGTCCTTAAGCAGCTCGATCGGCTCTTTGGAGGACCCGGCCGAGAGCAGTTTAAGATAGGCGTCCTTTTTGGCCGTGGAGCGGCCGGCGGCGCTTTCCGCCAGTATGCCGTCCGCCAGCATGGCCGAAGCCATGACGCTGGTGGCGTATTGATAAACGTAGAAGTTGGAATAAAAGTGAGGGATATAGGCCCATTCTATGCCGTACAGGTCGTCCACGGCGCAAACCCCCTCGGCGGCGCCGTAATACTTTTTCAGCAGGCCGCGGTACAGGGCCGTCAGCCGCTCGCCTGTCAGCGGCTCTCCGGCTTCCGCCGTCTCATGCATGCGCAGTTCGAACTCCGCGAACAAGGTCTGGCGGAACAGGTTCAGGCGCAGCGTGTCCAGCCGGCTCCCGAGCAGGGAGAGCTTCACGTCCCTGTTCTCGGCGCGGGCCAGCATATAGCGAAACAGCAGGTCCTCGTTGAGCGTGGAAGCCACTTCGGCCACGAAGATCTTATAGTCGCTGGTGATGTAGGGCTGGTGCCGCGCGGACAGCAGCGAATGCATGGAATGGCCGCTCTCATGCGCCAATGTGGAAACCTCGTCGTAGATCCCGGTGAAGTTCTGCAGCTGGTAAGGGTGCACGCCGTAAACGCCGGTGCTGTAGGCCCCGGACGCTTTTCCGGTGGTGGGCATAAAATCCACCCAGCGGCTGTCGTAGCTCGTCTTCAGGTCGGCGGAATACTGCGGACCCAGCGGCTCTACGGCTTTCAGGACCAGCTCCCGGGCCTGCTCAGGCGTGTAGGAAAGATCCGCTTCCTTCACCAGCGGCGCATACAGGTCCTCGTACCCGACCTTTTCCAGGCCGAGTATGCGCTGGCGCAGCTTCAGGTAGCGGTGCAGCGTAGGAAGGTTCTCGTTCACATCCGTCAACAGCTGCCGGTAAACGGCCACCGGGATGTCGGAGGAGAACAGCGCGGCCTCCAGGCTGCTGTTGAACTTATGCACGTCCCGGTTGAAGAGGTGCGTATTGACCAGCGAATTGAGCGTGGAGCCGAGCGTAGTTTCAAATTCCTTGTATTTCGACCAGAAAGCGTGAAAAACTTTTTCACGGTCGCCCCGGTCCGCCGCAGCCCGGTACTGCGTGTAGCCCTGGGCGTCAAGGCGCACTTCTTTGCCGTCGGCCAGCTTAACCGTAGGATAGGGCAGATCGGCGTTGGTGAAGGCCGAGTGGGCGCTTTCGGCGGCGCCGGTCAGCAGCCCCGCCTGGGCCGCTATCTTCTCTTCCGGCGCGCTCAGCGTATGGGGCGCCCAGCGCAGCACGTCGGCCAGCCAGGGCTTGTACGGGGCCAGCCCCGGCTCGGCCGCGACAAAGCCGTCGATCTTTTCTTTGCCGGCGGCTATCAGTTCCGGGGTGAGGAAAGCGGTGGCGGCGGCGGCTTTCGTGCCCAGGTCGGCCGCGGCCAGGTTCATCTGGCGGGTTTTTCCGACGCGCGTGTCCTCGTCGCTGCGCATGCTCGCGTAAACCTGCAGCCGGCTCAGGTCCTGCGTCAGCGCCATCACGGCCTCGAGCGCGGCGAACAAGTCCCGCCCGGAAAGACCGAGCTTTCCCTGGTAATCAGCCAGGCGCGGGATGCGGGCCGCCAGCTCTTCTTTTTTCTTATCCCATGCCGCGTCATCCGGGAAAAGGTCAGCGGTGTTCCACTTGTACTTTTCAGGCACTTCCGCCCTTTCCAGGGCGGCCGCCCGCCCCGCGGGCAGGGCGGCGGACAGGAACAGGAAAGTTAAAAAAAATATATTTTTAGTCATAATTTCACCGGTGAAACCAACGTGTCCTTGCTGTCGCGCTTTTAGAGGTCCGCGCTACAAATAATACAAAAAGTCCCGGGATCTTCATAAACTCCCGAATGCCCGGCAGCGGTCAGGAAGCCCTGTAAGCCAGGCCGGGGCTGGCCGCGGCCTTTGAAAGCCCGCCGAAAAAGACTTCCAGCCGGGCGCTGGCCGGCAACTGCCGCCGCAGCCGCTCGAGAAAACCACGCTCCGCCGCCAGGCGCCGGGCCGGGGAATAGTTAAGGTCATAGAACCAGGCGGCCACCATCACCATGATATCGGCCAGCGTAAAAAGATCTTTTATGGAAAGGGTTTCCCCCCTCGCCGCCGACTCCAGCACCCCCGGCGTCAGGTCCAGCGTCAGCTTAATGTCGGGGACCATGGCGTGCAGCCCCCGGAAGCCGTCCGTTTCCACGGAACCGACCAGCTCACCCATGATGTCGAGCTTGTCGGCGTCGCGCACCAGGCGCAGCAGGCTGTCCTCCGCAGGGCTCAGGCCGGCGGGCAGTTCTTCCGCCTTGCGGTTGTGGTACTGCACGGCGCACAGCAGCCGGTCCCGGGCTGCGGCGCAGGAGAAGAGCAGGGCCGCTTTTTCCTCCAGCACGCGGCGCCCTTCCGCCCCGTGGTCCAGGCTTTTCGCGTCCAGGAAAGATGCGAAGCGCCTGAACTGCGTGAAGCGCCCGGTGTCGTGCAGCAGTCCCGCGGCCCGGGCCAGCCCGGCCTCGGCGGCGTCCAGGCCGAGCCCCGCGGCTATCAGGGCGGCGTTCTCCGCCACGCGCGCGCTGTGCGCCACCTTGAATTCCAGGGGCCCGGGCAGAACGCCCCTCTCCCGGAAAGTGTCGACATAGCCCCCGAACCAGCTCTCCAGCCGTTCAAATTCCTTTTTTTTCATAGCTGTTCAATAAGAAATGCATAACCTGTGCAAGCGCTTTCCTTAAATAATACTAAAGTCGGGGCAGCGTTTTATATTTCCGGAAGGCGGGGCCGCCGCGGCCTACCCGAAGCGGACGGCGCGCATGGACAACGAACCGTGCTGAAAACCTTCGTACGGATAGGAAGCCTTATCCTCAAGGCCGGCCCCCAGCGCCGCCAGGAAAGGCCAATAATGGTCCGGCGTGGGAACCGCCGGCGCGCCGCCCGGCAGCGCCTGGTAAGCGGCCAGCTCCGCCCGGCGGCCGGAATCGATGCGCGCCTTTACCGCGGCGTCGAATTCCGCGGCCCAGCCCAGCGGGCCCGCTTCGATGTCCGGCTGCAGCAGGGAAAGATTGTGCGCGATATTTCCGCTGCCGAGGATAAGCGTTGCCTCTTCGCGCAGCGGCGCCAGCCTGCGGCCCAGGTCGTAATGGGCTTTTCCCGGCGCGCCGTAATCCACGCTCAGCTGGCAGACCGGCACGTCCGCTTCTGGATAGAGCAGGCGCAGCACGGTCCACGCCCCGTGGTCCAGCCCGCGGGCCCCGGGGCGGGGTTCGGCCCCGGCCAGGACGGCGGCTTTGCGGGCCAGTTCCGGGGCCGGCGGCGGCTCGTATTTTACCCTGTAAAGCTCGTCGGGGAAACCATAAAAGTCGTAAATGGCGGGTAATTTTTCCGAGCCGCTGACCCGCAGCGCGCCTTCGGTCAGCCAGTGGGCTGAAATGCAGAGCACCGCCGCGGGCCTGGGCAGTTCTTTCCCCAGGGCGGCCATGGCGCGCGTGAAGCCATTGTCCAGCACCGCGTTCATCGGCGAACCGTGGCCTATGAATAAAGCCGGCATCCTGGCGTTCTTTTTCATATTTTTCCCGGCGGACGCCGCGCCCCTGACCGGGCCCGTTGCCAGCCGGCCTCCGCTTTTATTTCTTTATAAAAGTGCCGCCGCTATATTCCTCGAAGGCGGCGCTCAGCTCGGCCTCCGTGTTCATCACTATGGGGCCGCGCCAGGCCACCGGTTCTTTCAGCGGGCGGCCGGCTATCAGCAGGAACCGGGCCCCGGCGCTCCCCGCCGTAAACTTCAGCGCGTTTCCGGAGCCCAGCGCGCAGAGGCTGCCGGCCGGCAGTTCCGTTTTTCCGCCGTGTACCGCCGAACCCTCGAAGAACATGCACAGGACATTATCCTCCGGCCTCAGCTCCAGGGCGCATTCGGCCCCGGGCTGTACCTTCACGTCAAAGAGCCACGGATCGATGACTATGTCGCGGGCGGGCCCTTTCACGCCGCCGTATTCGCCGCAGATCACCTTTACGCTGAACCCCTTTTCCGCCACTACGGGCATGTCCCCCGCCCCCAGGTCGCGGTAGCGCGGCGGCATCATCTTGTGGCTGCGCGGCAGGTTCGCACACAGCTGGAAGCCGCGCATGGTCCCTTTGTACGCCCTGGGCATTTCCTGGTGTATGATACCGGAGCCGGCGGTCATCCACTGCACCTGGCCGTCCTTTATCACGCCGGAATTCCCCAGCGAATCACCATGTTCCACCACGCCCTCCAGCATATAGGTGATGGTCTCGATGCCGCGGTGCGGATGCCACGGGAACCCGGCGGTGTAGTCGTCCGGATCGTCGGAGCCGAAATTATCCAGCAGCAGGAACGGGTCGGTCAGCGCGGTGTCGCCGAAGCCGAACAGGCGCTTCAGCCTGACCCCGGCCCCCTCCATGACATGAGCGCCCTCAAGAACGGCCTTTATGCTCCTGTATGCCGGGCCGGCCCCCTCCTTACCCTCCACCGCCTTTCTCTATTTCATATTTCTCCCCTGTCGCCGCCAGCCCGCGGCGGGAACCGGCGCCGCGCCGCGTTCTGAATTTGCCCGGAGGCTCTGCTACCGCTATAATACTAAAAGTCGGGCGCCCTGGAGCTGCCGACGTACGATGAAAAACCGGAGACGCGACCTTGTGCTGATATTTTCCCTGCTGTGCCTGGGAGCGGCTTCATTTTTCTATGCGAAGAAATTGCGGCGGGCGGACAGCGGCCCGCTCCGGGTCTCTATCCCGCTGGACAAACCCGCGGGCTATTACGACCCCGCCAAAACTCAGCGCGCCGTAGGGCAGTATTTTTTCCTGGAGAACATTTACACGCCGCTGCTCGAGTATACGCCGGAAGGCAAGCTCGTCTCGGCCGCAGCCGACAGCTTCGGCTGGCAGGGCAATGACGCCCGTTTCGCGATACGGCGCGGCCTGTATACGGCCGGCGGCCACGAGGTGGACGCTTACGACGCGGAGGCCTCCCTCAAAAGGCTGTTCATCCTGGACAGGGCCGCCCGCGGAGACCTTGAAGCCCGGCTCTGCCGCGGCCGCCGCCTGGCCGGCCTGCGGGACGCCTGCCCGGGGATAAAGGTGCAGGACGGCGGGCGCGTCCTGGTCTTAAGTTTCGCGGAACGCAGCCCGCATATCTTCACCACGCTCGCCACCATCGATTTCGCCGTCGTCCCGAAAACATCCATAGATCCCGTAACCCTCGCGATCACCGACTACCGCAACACGTCGGGGCCTTATTTCGTGGAGAGGGACGACCCCCGGGGAAAGCTCGTCCTCAGGGCGAACCCCCGCCACTTTCATTACAGCCCCGCCATGCCGCAGGAAGTCGAGCTGGTGCCGTATGACCCCGCGAAGCCGGAGGAACTGCTGCGCATGTTCAGCGCCGGGGAAATAGACCTGATCACCACGCTGGACAAACTGCCCTGCGAAGTAATGATCGGCTTCGTCCGCGATAACGGCCGCACGGCCAACCTCCACCGCACCTACCCGATCAAGCTGTTCCTGGCGGCGTTCACCGCCAAAGGGATGAAGGGGCTTAACGAGCGGGAACGCTGGAACCTGGGCCGGGCCATAAAAGAAACCTTCAACAGGCACGCCCTGGCCAGGGCCGGCTATGAAAACTCGGACCAGCTCTTCACCCTGGAAGGGACGCTCTCCGACAGCGCGCTAAGCGCCATCGCCGCGAAGTTCGGCCGGCCGGACCCCGGCTCCCTGCCCGCGAGATCCCTCACGGTCTGGGACGGCACCGGGATCCTGTACGATAACGCGGAAGATTTCAGCCGCGTCCTGCCCAGGCTGAAGGTCCTGAAAATGAAAAAGAACCCCGTTTTCACCGATTTCAAAAAAGAAAAACTTGAGGAACCGGACCTCTACGTGGCGGGGTACAACGTCGGGCTGCAGGACGACATCGGGCTGGTGGCCTACCACATGAACACCGGCACCCTGCTGCCGCGCAAGGTAAAAAAAGAAGACTGGATGCGGATCTATACCCGGGAGGAAGATAAGGCCCGCAGGTTCGAACTGATGCGCGCCCTGCAGTATGAATCGCTCGAGCAGGCGGTGGTCGTACCGCTGGCCATCGCGCCCTACACGGCCATCGCCCGCAAGCCCTGGAAATTCCACCTGCCCAGGCACCTCGCCGGCAACCCTGTCTGGCGCATCAGCCGCGATTGACACGGACGATCCTTCAACATGGAAGACAAGAACATAAAACCGCTGGTACAGAAACTGCTGGGCAAGATCCTGTTCCTTGAGCTGGCCGTCCTGGCCGTGCTTATAGCCCTGGCCATGGCGGCGGTCAGGAATTTCAAAGGCGAGATGGCCGCCAATATCGCCGACGCTTTCCGCACGCCGCTGATCGTGGGCGACAACAGGTATATAGTGATGGAAATGCCCGGCCCGGCCCTGAAGTATTTCTCCGGAGTTACCTGGGAGCCGCCGCAGCGCGCCAGCAGGTTCTCCATCCCCAGCGACCTGGGCGAGCCCGACGGGCTCCTCTACGGCCGGCTAACCGTCCCGCTGTTCTCCGACGAAGGCATGACCGCGCCCGCGGGGCGGCTGCACTTTTACTATAACCGCTGGACCTTCGCGGGCTGGGCCGCCGGGGCCTGGCTGTGCTTCCTGCTGGGCTCGCTGCCGCTGGTGCTCAAGGAGAAGAACCGCCTGGTCAGGGATTACCGCCTGATGATGGAACTGGAGGTAAAGAAATCCCTGGCCGCGGTGACCGCCCAGGTGGCCCACGACATCCGCTCGCCGCTGGCCGCGCTGGATATGGCGGTAAAAAGTTCGGCGCACATTCCCGAGGAACAGCGCGTGATCCTCCGCAGCGCCGCCTCCCGCATCCGGGATATTGCCAACGACCTGCTGCAGAAGAACCGCGGGGCCAAACCTGGCGCCGCCGGCGACCCGGCCGGCGTCTGGCTGCTGTCCTGCCTGATCGACCCGCTCGTCACGGAAAAGCGCCTGCAGTTCCGGTCCAGGCCGGGCATCGCAATTAACTGCGAGCCGGACGCGGACTCTTACGGCCTGTTCGCCAAAGTGCAGCCGGCGGAATTCAAACGCGTCATCTCTAACCTGGTCAACAACGCCGCAGAGGCCCTGGGCGACAGCGGCACCGTTGCCATAGGCCTGGCGCGCTGCGCCTCCGGGCTGGAAATCACGGTGGCCGACGACGGCAAAGGCATCCCGCCGGAGGTCCTGCGGAAACTGGGAGAAGCCGGCTACACCCACGGCAAGACCGGCGGCTCGGGCCTGGGCCTCTATCACGCCAGGCGCGCAGTTGAGGGCTGGGGCGGCGAGCTGAAGATAGCCTCGGAACCGGGCAAAGGCGCCATAGTAACCGTGACCCTGCCGGCGGCGCTCCCGCCCGCCTGGTTCACAGCGCGGCTGGAGCTGCCCGAGCGCTCCCCCGTGGTGATTCTCGACGACGATGACAGCATACACCAGCTCTGGCGCGGCAGGCTGGAAGCCGCGCGCGGAAAAGACCGCGGCGTCGAAGAATACCATTTCAGCGCCCCGGACGAGCTGCGCTCCTGGGTGAAGGGCAACCCGGCAAAGGCGGCCGCCGCGGTTTGTCTTTTCGACTACGAACTCCTGGGCTGGAAAGAAACGGGGCTGAGCCTGGCCGAAGAGCTGGCGCTGTGCCCGCATGTGATCCTGGTCACCAGCCACTACGAGGAACCGGGCGTCGTGGAGGAATGCGTCCGGCTCAAGGTGCGGCTCCTGCCAAAAGGGCTGTCGGGCCTTATCCCGATAGCGATAGTGGAAGCCGGGGCGCCCTCCGGGGACGCGGCGCAAGCGCCGGCGCCTCCCCCGGACGCGGTGCTGCTGGACGACGACCGGCTGGTGCACATGACGTGGAAAATGGCGGCGAGGGAGAAAGGGCTGAACCTGAAGATCTACGATACCGCCGCCGGGCTGCTGGCCGGCAGCGGAGAGCTGCCACCCGCGACCGCGATCTACATTGATTCAGATCTCGGCGACGGCGGCAAAGGCGAGGACGTCGCCCGGGTCCTGCATGACAAGGGCTTCACGAACCTTTCGATGGAAACCGGCCACTCCCCGGACCGGTTCGCGCACCTGACCTTCCTGAGAAGCGTGCAGAGCAAGCGGCCTCCCTGGCAGTAAAGGCGGGCTTTCCGATCAACTATTTTTCCGGCCCGCGGCGCGCGGCAGCAGCCCGGCTTCCTCCAGGCAGGAAAACAGCGCCTCAGCGTACCAGCGGTAAACCCGGGCCGGCGGATGGATGGCCAGGTACTCGGGCCCATGGCCGCGCGGAAGTTTTTTCTGCAGGTCCAGAACGGGGATGTCCGTAGCTGAAAAATCCGCAAAAGCCGGATCTATCTTCGCGCCCTCCGGCCCCGACAGAAAAGCGAAGCGCACCTTCTCCCTGTTCCCGGCGTAAAATTCCATGAATTCACGGTAATGCGCGTCCCTGGTACGCCTGCAGATCGTGTCCATGTACCCGGGATAATCCCGGCGCGCGCTGCGCAGGTTAGCCAGGTATAGAGCCGCCCGGAAAAGGCGCAGCCTGCGCAACGGGGCAGGCGCCCGCTCTCCGTAAAACCTCAGATTTTCGGCATAGAGCCCGGGGTCCAGGGAAAAGAACCGGCTGAAGGGCTGGCCATACAGGAACGACCTCCTGCCGCAGTTCTGCAGCTGGAAGATAAGCAGGTCCGGGGAATATTCCCGCACGGCCTTAGCGGCCGCTGCCAGGTTCTGGGGAATAACATAGGCGGAAACGCCGCCGTTCCATACTTCGTATTTGCCGGCAAGGCGGCTATTGAGCAGCTTCTCCAGCATGGCCGGGTAAGTCTGGTCGTTCTGTACCAGCGCCCCGTACAGGTTCGAACTCCCCAGGCAGATTATGCGCATGGTGCCTGGCGGTTTTTCTCGGCTGCGGGGCGGGTCGCGGAAACCCAGTGAATTTATAGCGACTATCCTGTTATTTTCGTAGACGGCGGAAGCGCCCGGCTTAAGTTCGTAGTGCAGGGCCGGGTCTTCGGACAGCATGTGCACGGCGGTATCCGCGCCCTGGTAGTAGAGCAGTCTGCCCAGCAGGCGCGTATCGACGTCGAAGAAAGCCAGCACGGCTTCCGCCAGGACAAGCAGACAGGCGAGTTCCAGCGCGAACAGCGCAGCTACCTGATATGCCTCGCGGCGCGGGGGCGGGAGAAAGGACATGTCCCCCATATTTTACTTAATTACACTTTACACAGGTCAGCGCGGACCTGCTCCGGCATTTTTAATCCCTGGGCCCTTTGGGTGCCGCAGGACCGGGCCTTAAGAACCTTGTTAAAAACCGCCGGTCGGCTAGAATATATATATAAACAGCAGCGCTTACAAAATTCTGGAGGACTCCATGATACGCAAACTCTCCCTGTCGGCGATGGCCGCGTCCATGCTGGTTTCGGTTGCGGCGGCCGAAGTGAATTTCGATAAGGGCGGCTTTAACATTAAAGAGGAGCTCGCCGCCATTAACGCGCCGGCGCCGGCCGCTCCCCAGGATAAGGGGATCTTCGACTGGCTGCTGGGCAAGAAGCCGGCCAAGGGTCCGGCCGAGTGGACGGTCATGGTTTTCGTGAACGGCAAGAACGACCTGGAGCCCTTCGCCCTGAAGGACCTCAATGAAATGGAAATGGTCGGTTCCAACGCCAAGGTCAATATAGTGGTGGAAGCCGGCCGCATAGAGGGTTACGACGGATCCGACGGCGACTGGAAAGGCACCCGCCGCTTCCTGATGGCCAAGGACAAAGACACCGGCAAGGTAAGCTCCGCGGTGCTGCAGGACATGGGCAAGGTGGACATGGGCGATTACCGGAGCCTGGTGGATTTCGGCAAGTGGGCCAAGGCCGCCTACCCCGCCAAGAAATATATGCTGGTAGTCTGGAACCACGGCTCAGGCTGGACCAAGAGCGGCATCCGCCCCGTCACCAAGGGCATTTCCTACGACGACGAGACCGGCAACCACATCAATACCCCGCAGCTCGGCCAGGCCCTCAGGGAGATCGGCAAACTGGACATTTACGGCTCCGACGCCTGCCTGATGCAGATGTCGGAAGTGGTGTACGAAATCAAGGATTCGGTGGATTATATCGTGGGCTCAGAAGAGACCGAGCCCGGAGACGGCTACACTTACAATACCATGCTGGCGCCGCTGGCCGCGAAGCCCGCCATGACCGCGCCGGAATTCGCCAAGGTGGCCGTGGACGCCTACAGCGACCATTACAAGGCGCAGGACACCGGCTCCACGCAGAGCTACCTCAAGTCCGCGGCTATTCCCAAACTGCTCACCCTCACCAACGAGTTCGCCTACGCGGTGACGCAGTCCGGAGATAAAGCGGCGGCAAAGAGCGCCAGGGACGGCGCGGTTCAATTCGCCATCCCCGAGAACAAGGACCTTTACGACTTCACCCGCCTGCTGGTGGCAGCCACCACCAACGCCGAAGTAAAGGCTAAAGGCCAGGCCCTGATGACCTTCATCACCTCCGAGCTGGTGATGCATAACCGCACAAACAACGACCCGGGCGGCTACTGGAACGGGCCGGTGGATTATTCCCCCGCCAAGGGCATAGCCACCTACATCCCGTCGGGCGCCCTGGGCTCCGGGTACGCGGACCTGCAGTGGGCTAAGTATTCCAACTGGGACGAGTTCATCAACTGGATCAACCAGCCTTAAGCGCAAGTTCAGTATTGAAAGCGGGGCGGCCGGAAAGCCGCCCCGCTTTTTTGCGTCATTTTCTCAGCAAGGGGGCTAAAGCGGCCTTCCAGACCCGGAGCTTCCGCTCGCAGGGAACGGAGGCGTAAGCCGGGCTGGTCGAGGGCAGGCGGCGGTACCCGGGACGGCAGGCCGGGCCCAGGGCAGGCAGGACATAGCGCCGGTAACACTCCTCCGCCTTGGCGCCGTTGAAAAACACCTGTTTTATGCCGGGATGTTCCCGAAAGAAAGCGGCGAAGTTATTGGGCTTAATGGAGGACCGCTCTATGTCGGCGTCGGCGCTGCCGGGCCGGACGCAGGAGCCCAGCACGTCCCAGAGGGCGAAGCCTGCGGCCCGCAGCGCAAGCAGCCGCTCCGGGTAGGGCAGCGCCGCGCGCGCGCCGCACACTTCGCCCATAATGCGCCAGAACAGGTTGCGGGGATGCGCGTAGTATTGTCCGGCGGCCAGCGAAGCCGCCCCGGGCATGCTCCCGAGGATCAGAAACGCCGCATCCGCGTCCGCCACCGGCCTGAAAGAATGGATCCTGGACATTTAATAAGGATAACGCACTAAATTATCTCCGGCCCGCTAAAAGCCCCCGCCTTTTCTCCCGCGGCCGCGTTTTGCGCAGCCAGGCTCCCGCGCCGGCGCCTCAGGGCGCGTCCAGGCAGACGGAGGCGCCGCGGGAGCGGCTCCAGCGGTCCAGGACTTCCCACGTTTCCATGAGAAAACGGGGCCGGGACAAGACCACTCCGCCGGGGAACAATTCCTTCGTACGCGCCGCGGCGCGCTTGGGCAGGGCCAGGATGTAGCGCCGCTTTTTATCCGGGGGCCGCGGCCCGGCGTAGGCCCAGCGCGAGCCGTC
>DAOPZW010000060.1:0-16240 GCA_035353595.1 Elusimicrobiales bacterium
GTCCACGGCTATGCGGACCACGCCGGAGTCGTCGCGGATCTCGGAGGCTATGCCTACAATGTTGACGCCTTCGTTGGCGAACAGTTCCACGAACTTGCGCAGCGCGCCGGGAACGTTGGGAATGAAAACCGTGTATTGCCTTATGAGTTTTACAGACATTTGGAGCTCCGGGGTAACGGGTAAGGTATAAGCGGCGCAACAACAGGCCGTACACTATTTAATAACTTTTAGAGGCTGCGGTAAAGGGAACATTTTGCGCGCGGCATTAAAGTTATATAATCGAACTTGCCAATGAAATTATTCGTTGACGGCAGATCCCGCTTTCTTTCCGGTACGGCGCTGGCGCTGGCCGGCCTGTGCGGCCTTATGTTCGCGCTCGCGCTGTCCGACCTGCTGCTGCTGCTGCGGGTCTCCTCCACTTCCGCTTTTTACCTGTTCCTGGCGCGCGCCACGGTACCGGACCGGATGCCGGCGCTGGCCGCCTTCGCGGCCGGGCACCCGGTGGCGCTGTGCGTTATGGGGGTGGCGCTGTGGCTTTCCGGCTGCGTGCTGGCGCTGGGCGTGTGGCGGCGGGCCGAGTGGGCCCGGCGCGGCGCCGTAGCCATGCTCTACCTGCTCGCTTCCGCGGCGCTGCTGGCCCTGCTGTTCCCGGGGCTGATCGTGCCGGCGCAGCTTATTTACGACGGGGCTGACATAGCGCCGGAATTCAACACGGCCGTAAGGACCGCGGCGGTGTACCTGCGCATCGTCTGCGTGGGCGGGGGCGGGCTGTGCCTGTGGTGGGCGCTGGCGCTGGACCGGGGGGCTCTGCGGGCGGAGTTCGCCAGGGAACCCGGCAAGAGCTGAACGAACGGGGGGTTATGAAAAAATTGGCGGCTGGCTTACTTTTATCCGCGGCGCTGCTGTTCGGCGCCGCCGGGGCTTTTGCGGCGGCGAATATTAAGTGGGTGGAAGCCGACGTGGTGCTGGACCCCGACGGTAAGGCACGCGTGACCTACCAGGTGCGCTGGAACTGCTCCGGCGCGGAGCTGCACGGTTTTTATTTCGAGGGCTTTACCGAGACGCCGGCTTTCGACTATGCGGGGGCTTACGCCGTGGACCAGGGCGGCCGGAGCTACCCGCTGGAAATAAAGCCGGTTCACCCGCTTAAATACGATATCATCCTGGCCGGCGGCCGGTCTTTTGGCGACGGGGAGCTGACCTACGTGTTCCGCTACGACGCCGACCTGCAGGGGCCCGGCTATGTGGCCTATACCATGGCGGGCGACAAAAAGCTGGCGGTGTTCAACTGGGCGCCCGTGCAATGGGATACGGCGCTGGAGCATTATACCCTGACCGTGCATTTCCCGGTGGAGGTAAAGCCGGGCGCGGTCACGCCGGAAGAACTGGCAGCTATCCCTTTCACCACCGAAAAGTTCGTCAATGAGAAATTCCTGATCGACTATCCGACGGTTGCCGACAAGGGCGGAAAGAATTTTTTCACGGTCAGGTTCCACAAGAAGAACGCCCCGGTTAAATTTAACATGCAGGCGCAGGTTTACCTGGGCGGCGGCCATTTTGCGCTGAACCGCATGGTGGCTCCGCTGGCCGGCGCCGCCGCCGCGCCCGCCGCCGCGGACGCAAACTCCGCGCCGGGGGCCGCCGCGGACGCCGGCAGCTATAAGCAGGCCCAGGAGCGCTTCATGCTCAACCGCTTCTTCCCCGGCAGCCCGCTGGCGCGCATTCCCATGCGGCGCGGCGAACTGCTGGCGGCGGTCCTGGCCGCATTGGCGTTTTTCGCCCTGTTCCCGCTGTTCATCATGTCGCGCAAGCATTTGTCCATGCTGGCCGCGCGCGAAGGCATAGCCGCCGTGAACTGGGACGGCACGGAATGGACGCCGCCCAAGCTGCAGGTGAGCACCTTCCGCCAGCCCGGCAAAGTAGCTAAAAATTTATCCCCGCTGGAGGCGGGCCTGCTGCTGGAGCAGCCGCTCAACAGCCTGGTGGCGCTGATGCTTTCCAACATGGAAAGGAAGGGGCTGCTGCGGGTGTCCGACGAGAGCCCGCTTACGGTGGAGCGCATTCCCGGCGCGGCCGCCGGCTCCGACCCTTACGAGACCGCCCTGCTGGCCGCGGTGAAGCCCGACGGCACGCTGGACGCCGCCGCCGTGGAAGCCTGCATGCGCGCCATCGCCGCGGGCATGGAACAGAAGCTCTGGGATTGCGACCTGGAAGCCACCCGCGCCTATTACCGCAGGGAACTGGAGGCCTACGCGCCGGGTTCCGGCAACACGGACCAGGATTATTACTGGATCTATTACCACGACCGCCACCGCGGGCAGCACGCGCAGTATTACAAGCGGGCGGAAACTTCCGCCGCCGCGGTGGAAACCTCGATGCCGGCGCTGAAGGCCACTTTCGGGGAATTCCGCGCCACCGCCGTGTGCTACGAGGGGGCTTTCAGCAATTCGGCCTGCCACGACGCCTGCCATTCGGCCTGCCACGACGCCTGCCATTCGGCCTGTCACAGCGCCTGCCACTCGGCCTGCCACGGCGCCTGCCATTCGGCCTGCGTCAGCGGCGGGGGGCATTAGCGGCGGCCACCTTAAATGGATAAAAAAGACTGGGAAAAACGCGTGGAGTGGATAGACGATTATGTGCGGCGCATAAAGCCGTACGTGCGCGTGCGCGAAAAAGACAGCCTGCTGATAAAGATCCCCAACCAGGCTTGGAAGCTCAACCCCGGCGGCGTGAAGCTGTTGGCTTTCCTGCTGGGCGGCGGCACCGTGATGCAGGTGCTGGAAAAATATGAGGACAAGGAAAGCATCAGCCTGGACGTGTACGCTTTCTTCCGCGACCTGGGCGCCCTGCTCAAGGGCTGCTATGACGAGCGCGCGCCGCGCCGGGCCGTGGAAAAAACGCCCTTTGCGCTGCCTTTCAACCAACTGCCGGTGCTCAGCGAAATAGCGCTGACCTACCGGTGCAACCTGGCCTGCCGCTTCTGCTACGCCTCCTGCGGCTGCCGCAAGGATTTATCCTCGCGCAGCGGGGATGACTCCGCCAAAGAGCTGGGCACGGCCCGGGTAAAGGAAATGATCGACATCATCGCCGGCGAGGCGCAGATCCCCTCGTTGAGCTTCACCGGCGGCGAGCCGCTGCTGCGGCGGGATATCGCCGAACTGGTGGCTCACGCGAAAAAGCGCGGCTTGTGGGTGAACCTGATCACCAACGGCACGCTGGCCGACGCGGGAACCGTGGCCGGGCTCAAAGCCGCGGGGCTGGATTCAGCGCAGGTGAGCATAGAGGCCGGCGAGGCCGCCCTGCACGACCGCATAGCCGCGGTGCCAGGCGCCTTCGCGCGCACGCTGGCCGGCGTGAAGAATTTCATGGCGGCCGGAGTGCGGGTGCATACCAATACCACGGTGTCGGCGCTGAACAAGGACGCGGTGGAGCAGATCGCCGGCCTGGTAAAAGAACTGGGCTTGAAAAAATTTTCGATGAACATGCTGATGCCGGTGGGGACGGCCGGCGTGAACCTGGAAGAAACCTTCATTTCCTATACAGAGATAGGCCCGGTGGTGGAAAGGGCGCGCGCCCGGGCGGCTGCGCTCGGGCTGGAATTCATGTGGTATTCGCCCACGCCGGTGTGCATTTACAACCCTATCGCCAGGGGCCTGGGCAACAAGGGCTGCTCCGCCTGCGACGGCCTGCTGAGCGTGGCGCCCAACGGCGATATCCTGCCCTGCTCGAGCTACCCGAAACCGATGGGCAATCTCCTGGAGCACAGGGGCGGCTTCGCCGGGCTGTGGAGTTCCGCGCCGTTCAAATATTTTCAGGAAAAACGTTTCGCCCACGCGCTGTGCAAAGCCTGCGACGCGCTGGCGCATTGCAATGGCGCCTGCCCGCTGTACTGGGAGCGCGCGGGCTATAAAGAGCTGGAGGCGGCCCGCGCGGCCGTGCCGACGCCATGAAGCAGGGGAGGTCTTATGTCCTTTTTTCCGCCGCCTGAAAAGCGGGACGCGGTAGCTTTTGTTTTCTTCAAGGCCCTGCCCTATAAAGCGCGCATGGCGCTGGCCGCGCTGCTGCTGGCCGGCGGCGTGCTGGCGCAGCTGGCCGGGTTCCTGCTGCCGGGGCTTGTATTGGTGGCGCTGGGCTCCGCGCTGGGCGTGGTGCAGGGCTACAACGCCGCGCCCGAGTTCGGCACAGGGGAAGGCAAATGGGAGCGGGTGACGCCGGACGAATACCGCAAGATAAAAGAAAAAGCGGAGCTGCTGGAGAAATGGGACAGGGACGCTTTCGACATAACCAGCGGCCCCGGCGTGGCGCTGCTGGCGGTGGTCGGCGTGTTCTGTTTCATCGCCTACAGCGTTATCGACGCCCGGATCGGGACGGAGGCCGCCGTTTATTTCGCCGCCGACGCGGCGGCGGTTTTCCTGGCGCAGTGGCTGTCCGGCACCAGGCAATATCTGAAGCAGGACCAGCTCATCATAAAAATAAAACTGCTGGAAAGCGTGATGGCCGCGCTGGCCGATCCCAGCGCTTTCCAGGTTTTCCCGATGCTGCTGCTGAAAAAAACCAACGACGACCGGGACGTTCCTACGGACGCGCGGCTGATGATAAAGCTGCCGGCGGCGCCGGCGGAGTTCTACGGGGTGCAGACCCAGGTCTCTATTAATTCGGTCAAGGGCACGGATTTCCCGTATCTTTATTGCGTGCTGCTGGCGAAAAAAGGCGGCGGCCTGCTGGACGGCTATGAAACTTTCTCGAAGGATTTCGAGCGGGAACCTGGCGCGCTCTCGAAACTGGCCGTCTTTTTGAGCCTGCCGGCCGCCGAGGAGCGGGCCGTCTTCGAGCCTAGCTCGGACAAGGACGTGGACGTGCTGGTGGTGCGCCAGTTCACCACGCGCACCGGCGGCTACCATACCGACCCGGCCCAGGCCGCCGGCGTGGTGCGCACCGCGCTGGGCCTGGCGGAGAAACTGCTGGCGCGTCATCCGGCGCCCGCGCCCGCGGCGTAGCCTGCGCGGGCGTCAGGCAAAGAGCGGGCAGCCGGTTCAGCGGCGGTTAGCGCGGTCCGGCAGGTTGTTTGAAGACGAAAAAAAGGACTTGTCTATGAAAGATCAAAACGGCAACGCGTCTTTCGCGGCGAACCTGATAAAGGCCCGCACGGCCGCCGGGTTCGAGACGGCTTATAAATTCTACCACCGCAACGGCGGGCGGGGGCATTTCCCTTTCACGTTTTTTCACTATACCCGCGTGGAAAAAGGGCTGACGCTGCCGAGCCCGGCCGCCATGCGCAATATCTTCATCGCGCTGCGCCTGCTGCCCACCCAGGGGGAAACGCGCGAGCTGCTGCTGAGCTACCTGCAGGGGCTGTTGGGCGGCGGCCGCGTGGCCGAGGATATTCTGAACCCGCTGTTCGGCAGCGCGGCCGAGACCGCCCAGGCGCCGGACTCGATGCGCTGGATGCGGCAGCACGCTTTCGTGCACATGTCGCCGGAAGAATTCATGGCGGTCAGCGGCGGCGAGGATTCCTACTGGTGCGCGGAGGCGCTGTGCAGCGACCAGGGCGCGTGGACCGCGGCGGAGCTTGCGGAAAAGCTGGCCCTGGCGGAAACTAAAGTCGTTAAAGCACTGGCGCCGCTGCTTAAATGCGGGTTGATAGTTAAAGACAGGGGCGGGAAATACAAGTGCCGCTACGACGAAAAATTCTTCATTTATCCCGGCCGGCTGGAGGGGATGGGCAAAAGGCTGGAGGCCATAAAAGGCTATTGGGAAAAGGCCGGCGGCAAACAATTGTTCGAAAGGCAGATGGTGGTGCGGTCGGACCCGGGGGCCATGGCGAATTTCAAGCTCGCCCTGGCTTACGCGGTGGACGGCTCTCACGCTTATGCCACCCATACGGCAGCGCCCGGCAGCGCCTTTTACCTGGTAAGGACGGAAATAAAGGAACTGAAGAAGTTCTAAGCAGCCTTGCCGGCTGAGAAGCCCCGCGTCCCCCTGTGGCGCGGGGCTTTTTTCTGCTTTGATAATCGGCCGATGCGTAAATGCGCGTTTTGCCGCATGGGCGGGAGTAGACCGAAAGACGCCGGCGGCCTGCGGCTTTAGCTTCTACCAGGCGCGCGGCGGGGATGTTACACTATTAACACAGAAGGGTTGCGGGTGTTGAGGAGCTGATAAAAATGAAAAACTTTCTGAACGCGGTCGCGGTGCTGGCGGTGTTCGGGTCTGTTGCGGGGGCTCAGGAATTTAAAACTGTCCTTAATGTGCGGGGGGAAGAATTTATCGGCGGCATGGCGCAATTGCCGGTGGCGCGGGCCAAGGCCGTGGACAATAAGGCTGGGCTGGCCGGTGATTACGCGAACCGCGCCCGGGAGATGGACGGGATCTTCGCCGCGCTGTATACCGACATCAACCGCGTGCAGAACGCCCTGGACACCGACAATTCAGGTATTTCCGGGGCGCTGGACGCCATCGGCGCGGCGGCGGAGGAATATAAAGGAAAGACAGTGGGCAGCGGCTTCGCCGAACTTAAGAGCGCCCTGCGCGAAACCGGGCGCAACCTGGCATATTTGCAGAGCAGGCCGCAGGTGGCCAGGAAGCTGGCGGCGGTGACCAACGATGTGAGGCAGCTCGGCGAGCGGCTGCTGGTGCTGGAGGCTACGCACAGCAGTCTCAAAGAGCAGCTGCGTTATGTTTCGGCCCAAGCAGAAGATCAGGCGCAGCGCATTACCGCCATGGGCGACGCGGGCGGCAACCCCGCGGCGAAGAAAGAACTGGGGGCGCTGCTGCGTAAGACCGCGGCCCTGGGCGGGATCGGCGGCGACACTGTAATAAATACGCAGAAACTGTTTGCCGAACTGAACGCTGGCGTTAAGCGCATGGCCTGGCTGCTGGATAATAATAATTCTAATATCGTCTTGCCCGCCCAGATAACGCGGGATATCCGGGATAATATAATAAGGCGCATAGAAATGCTGCAGAACATGTAAGCGGCGCCGCGCGAGGCTCTTCCGGGGGGGAGAGCCTTTCGTCTGCGCCCCGGGGCGGGGGGCCCGGTACAAATTTACGGCATTGCACCGAAGATAATGTGGGGGACAGTGAAAACAAGGAAAAAATAATGATGAAAAAAAGACTGTCGGGGATACTTTCTTTGGCGGGCGTCTGCGCCTGCGCTTTAGCGGTCAGCGCTTTCGCCGAGAAGTGGGATTTCAGGAACGAGACCATTTATTTCGTGATGACGGACCGGTTCGTGGACGGGGACAGCGGCAATAATAATATTTACGGCGACGAGTATCAGCCGAGCAACCTGAAATACTACCAGGGCGGCGACTTCAAGGGCCTGATGCAGAACCTGGACCATATAAAGGACATGGGCTTTACCGCCATCTGGATAACCCCGCCGGTGATGCAGCCCCCGGGCCGGTACCAGAACCTGGACGGCTCCTACGACGCGGCCGGCTACCACGGCTACTGGGCCTGGGATTTTTCGAGGATAGATCCGCACCTGGAGTCGGCCGGCGCGACATATGCGGACCTGATACGGGCGGCGCACGCCAAGGGCATAAGGGTGATACAGGACATAGTGACCAACCACGCCCACGGCGGCTACGTCAACCCGTCGGTGAAATGGTACAGTCAGAAAGGGAAGGTCTTCGGCCTGGGCCGGAGTTACGATTACGACAATGACACGCAGGGTTGGTTCAACCACGGCGGGCCGGCCATAGCCGACCTGCTGGACTTCAACGACAATAATCCCGAAGTGCTCAAGTGGTTCACGGAGATCTTCAAGGGTTACCAGAACCTGGGCGTGGACGCTTTCAGGATAGACACCGTGGCCTGGATGCGCCCGGAATTCTGGAAGGGTTTTACCGCCGAGATGCACAGGAACAAAAGGGATTTCTTCATGTTCGGCGAAGTGTGGACCAACGGCGATTTCAACTGGCTGGCCAGCTACACCAACCTGGCGCCC
Organism: Elusimicrobiales bacterium; assembly: GCA_035353595.1. Taxonomy (GTDB): domain Bacteria; phylum Elusimicrobiota; class Elusimicrobia; order Elusimicrobiales; family UBA9959; genus UBA9959. The sequence goes on from DAOPZW010000060.1 coordinate 7,952, forward strand.
GGCGACGCGATGAACTCGGCCATGAGCGTGCTGGACATGCCGGGTTCGTCGATGGGCAACTGGGGACAGTTCGAGGCTGTTTTCAAGGGCGGGGATTATACGCGGGTGGACAATGTGCTGGCGCAGGACGTGAAGTACAAGGACGCCACCTACCTGGTGACTTACCTCGACAACCACGACAAGCCCCGGTTCAACGGGCCCGGCTGGGACGGCAGCGGGGCTTCCACCGAGCAGTATATCGACGCGCTGAACTTCTACTTCACGGCCCGCGGCATTCCGTGCGTGTATTACGGCACCGAGCTGCAGATGGTGGGCGGCAATGACCCGGACAACCGGAAATATCTCGGCGTGGACGGGATCCGGGCTTCCAGGTCCACCCAGGTCTACCAGCAGCTGAAGCGGCTCAACGCCGTGCGGCGGGCCAGCGTTGCCCTGCAGAAAGGCGCGCAGACGAAGCTTTACGGCTCAAAAGACCAGTACGCTTTCAAGCGGGAATACGGCGGCCAGGCGGCTTATGTGTTCCTTAACAAGGACTGGAACGGCGCGGCGGTCGCCCTGGGCGCCATGCCCGCCGGCACTTATACGGACCTTTATACCGGCGAAATTTTTACCTCTTCCGGCCGGAAGTTCTCCATCAATATCCCCGCCCATGGCGTGAGGGCGCTGGTGAGCGGCGCTGTGAAGGGCAAGCCCTGGGAACTTCCTGAAACGCGCGGATACAAGGCCGGCCCGCAAGAGGCGGCTGAAACCTGCAACCGCGCCGCCCTGCTGCGGATCGAGGCTGAAATCGAAAAACTGGTCGGGCCGGCCCGGTAAGCCGCCGGTTTATCCGGAAGTAAAAACAGGGAACAAACAATTCCGCCGCCCGGCCAACAGCCGCCGCGGCGGATTTTTTATTTTTCCAAAAAAACGCCGACTTTTTGTTATTATAGTTAAACTGGACGGAGGGGGAGCTATTTAAAATTTTAGCCAGGGCTAAAGGAAGGTTTTTGTAAGGAGCTCCGTATAATCGATCTTATGTTTACTAAAGGCAGGTGAAGGACCAGTAAATGCTTGAAGTGATAAAGCGGGTGCTGACGGGCAAGGTCAGCCTGCTTAAAAAAAATATCGCGGCGAATTTCGCCGGTAGCGCCTGGCAGGCGCTGATGGGGCTGGTCTTTGCCCCTTTCTACATCAAGCTTATGGGGGTGGAATCCTGGGGTCTGGTGGGCGTTTTTTCTATGCTCCAGGCCTTGTTCGGGCTGCTGGACATGGGTTTGAGCAGCACGTTAAACCGTGAAATGGCGCGCCTTTCCGTGCTGCCGGCTAAAGAGCGGGAAATGCGCGACCTGGTGCGCACGCTGGAAACGCTTTACTGGGGCGTGGCCGTTCTCATCGGCATCGCCGTTATCGCCCTGTCCCCTTTCATCGCGCAGCACTGGGTCAAAACGGTGCACCTGTCTGCAAACACCGTCGAGCAGGCGATCCTGCTCATGGGCTTCGTAATGGCCATCCAGATGCCGATCGGGTTTTACTCCGGCGGCCTGCTGGGCTTGCAGAAGCAGGTCCGCCTTAACCTGATCAACGGCGGCATCAGCACTTTGCGCGGCGCCGGAGTGGCACTGGCTCTGTGGCTGGTATCTCCGACGATACAGGCTTTCTTTATCTGCCAGGTAGTGATCAGCGCGCTCAATGTCGCGCTGCTGGCGGTGTATCTTTGGCGGGAATTGCCGGCCACGGGGGAAAAGGCGGCGTTCCGGTCCCGACTGCTGCGCGGCGTCTGGAAGTTCGCCGCCGGTATGGGCGGCATGACCTTGATCGGGGCTATCCTTACCCAGCTGGACAAGATAATCCTGAGCAAAATGCTGTCGCTCGAACTGTTCGGCTATTACACGCTGGCCGGCATTGTGGCGATGAACCTTAACCGCTTTCTCGGCCCGGTCTATTCGGCCCTGTATCCCCGCTTTACGCAGTTGGTTTCTTTCAACGACGAAGAAGGGATCCGGCGCCTGTATCATCAGAGCTGCCAGTTCCTGGCGGTGCTGCTCCTGCCCGTAGCGCTGGTGGTGGCCGCGTTCTCCCGCGAGATCCTGCTGCTCTGGACGCAGGACCCGGTGATAGCGGAGCGGACGCACCTGCTTGTGAGCGTCCTGATCTGTGGTACCGCGCTGAACGGGCTGATGTATCCCACCTATATCCTGCAGCTGGCTTTCGGCTGGACCAAGATAGGGCTGCAGATCAGTTCTTTCCTCGCCGTGATCTTCATTCCCGCCATTATCCTGCTGACGCGGAACTTCGGCGCCGCGGGCGCGGCCTCTGCCTGGGTAGCGCTGAATATTGTCTATATCCTTATCGGCGTACCGCTGACGCACGGGAAGATCCTGAAAGGGGAAGTGAGGAACTGGGCGGTGAATATGGCTTGCCCGCTGGCGGGCATACTGCTGACCCTGTTGCCCGGCCGCTATTTTATTAAAACTTTTATACCCGGCGGCACCGGGCTGGTGTATATCCCGGTTATGTTCGCCTTCGCGCTGGCCGGCGCCGTTCTGTTTTCCAGGCACATCCGCAGCGTGATAGCGTGGGAATTGGCGGGAGGAAAATAGCATGCTGAAGTTCATCGCGAAAAAACTGGGATTGTACAATGCCTGGGTAAAAACCTGCACTTACTTAAGCTGGGAAAAACATATCTTTTCCGACTGGTGCAACACTTATATCTTTACTTCAAAAGTCGAATGGTCCACGCCTTCCGGCTTTAAAATGGTGTCAAGGAATTATATCGCGAACAGGCTGATGCTGGAGGGCACCTTTGAAAGCGAAGAGCTGGAAACGATCAAGGGGCAGCTGGGTTCGGCGGAAGTGTTCGTGGATGTGGGGGCCAATATCGGCTACTATGCCTGCTTGGCGCGCTTTCTCGGTAAATCCGTGGTGGCCTTCGAACCCCAGGCGCAGAACCTGGAATGCCTGTACGCCAACCTGATGAACAATAACTGGGCGGACACCGAGGTGTATCCGCTCGGCCTGAGTTCCGCGCCTGGCTTTTTAAGCTTGTACGGGGCTTCCGGTCCCAGCGCGTCTTTGGTGAAGGGCTGGGCCGGCTATTCCGAGCGCATAAAAAAAGTGATCCCGGTGAACACCCTGGATAATGTGATAGGCGGCCGGTTCGCCGGCAAAAAACTTTTCATTAAGATAGATGTGGAAGGCGCCGAATACGGCGTGCTGAAGGGCGCCGCAAAAGTGCTGGTCCATTCCCCGCGCCCGGCCTGGCTTATAGAGATCTGCCTTAACGAATTCCACCCCGGCGCGCTGAATCCGGATTTTGAGGCCATCTTCAACCTGTTCTGGCAGCAGGGTTATGAGGCGCGCCTGGCCAACAAGGCAGGCACGCCGGTTAAGCCTGCGGATGTTAAAAAATGGGTCGCCGATAAAAAAACCGCGACGGGTGAATTTAACTATATCTTTCTTCCGAAACAATGAGTAAACCCAGGCTGCCCAGCTGTATCGCCGCCTGTAACCGCGCCGCTATATAGGCGAAACGCTCGCGAGCATGCTGCCGCAGCTGGCTGCGGCAGCGGCGTTGGCGGCGTAGAACGGGGCCTCGACGGATAACACCGGCAGGGTGGCAGGCAACTGCGATCTGGAAATGCAGCGGGTGGCGGTTATTCTTAGTGACAAAGAACTTGTGCGCCTGCTACAGATCCATACCGGTAGCGGCGCGGGCCGGCTGCCGTAGCGGACAGAAACTGGCTTATTTAATATAATAAAAATGTGAAGCGGCGCCCGGAGGCAAATCCTTATGTGGAATTACACTGAAAAAGTATACGAACATTTTAAGAACCCGAAGAACGTGGGCGAAGTGCCCAACCCCGACGCCGTGGGCGAAGTGGGCAGCATAGTGTGCGGCGACGCGCTCAAGCTTACGCTCAAGATAGACCGCGCCACCGAGAAAATTACCGACGCCAAATTCAAGACCTTCGGCTGCGCCAGCGCCATCGCCTCCTCTTCGGCCCTGACCGAAATGATAAAAGGCCTCACGCTGACCGACGCCGCGAAGATAACCAACCAGCAGATAGCCGACTTCCTGGGCGGCCTTCCCGGCGAGAAAATGCACTGCTCCGTGATGGGCATGGAAGCCCTGGAAGCCGCCATCAAGAATTACCGCGGCGGCAAGCAGGAAAAAGTGCTGCTCGGCCACGCCGAGAAGATGGTGTGCAAGTGTTTCAGCGTCACCGAATCAGCCATCCAGAAAGCCATAAAGATCAATAACCTGCACACCGTGGAAGAAGTGACCAATTACACCAAGGCCGGCGGCGGCTGCGGCCAGTGCAAAGGCGAAATAGAAAAAATATTGAAGGATTACTGGATCGAGGCCGAACACAAACTTTTCGCCAGCATGACCGTGGTGGAAAAAATAAAAATGATAGAGAAGGTGCTGGCCGAAGAGATCAACCCCAAGCTTAAAGCCGACGGCGGCTGGATGGAGCTGGTGGACATCCAGGGCCAGAAAGTGAAGCTCCGCTTCCTGGGCATGTGCCACGGCTGTCCCTCGTCGGGCGCCACGCTGAAGAACGTGGTGGAAAAACAGCTGCGCGAGCGCATAGACCCCGCCATAGAAATAGAAGCGGTATAAAAAGATCAGTGGTTCTGCAAGCGGGCCGCAGAAGAGCGGGGTGTATAGCTTCTGGCGGAGGGGAGGACGGGGTTCTGTTCTGAGCGCCCGTTGCGGAAGGTGAGGACCGGCTTTAGAGCGAAGCATAATTATGCTTCGCGTCCGGTCCGCAAGAGCGGAGGCGGTTTTCTGCGTAAGCAAAACCGCCGAGCTGGGGCCGCGCAAAACCGCTATGCGGTTTATGCGTGGCGCACCGCCCTAATTATCCCTGGGCGGGGGGAACCGACGCAAGGGTTCCTTCTTCCGGGCGAGCAGAACAGAACCCCGTCCTCGCCGACTTCGCACCTCGCGGTCTTCTCTTCTTTCTTAAGTTAAGGATAAAATTATGGAAAAAGTTTATTATTTCGACAATAACGCCACCAGCCGGGTGGCGCCCGAAGTGGCCAAAGAGATGGAGCCGTTCTTCAACGAGCTTTACGGCAACCCGTCCAGCATGCACTTCTTCGGCGGCGCCAACCAGAAATACCTGGACCTGGCCCGCCAGCGCGTAGCCGACCTGCTCGGCGCCACGCCCGAAGAAATAATCTTCACCAGCTGCGGCACCGAATCCGACTCCACCGCCCTGTGGTCCGCCCTGCGCGCCTGGCCCGAGAAAAAACACATCATCACCACCAAAGTCGAGCACCCCGCCGTGCTCAATGTCTGCAAATTCCTCGAAACCCAGGGCTACCGCGTCACCTACCTCCCCGTGGACGGCGCAGGCCGGCTGAACCTGGAAGATCTCAAAGTCGCCCTTTCCCCCGACACCGCCCTCGTCTCTATGATGTGGGCCAATAACGAAACCGGCGTCATCTTCCCGGTGGAAGAAGCCGCCCGCATCACCCACGCCCAGGGCGCCATGTTCCACACCGACGCCGTGCAGGCCGTGGGCAAGCTGCCCATAAATCTCAAAGAAACCAAGATCGATATGCTTTCCCTGTCCGGCCACAAACTGCACGCGCCCAAGGGCATAGGCGTGCTGTACGTGCGCAAAGGCGCGCGCTTCGCGCCGTTCATGATGGGCGGCCACCAGGAGCGCGGCCGCCGCGCCGGCACCGAGAACGTGCCCTACATCGCCGGGCTGGGCAAGGCGGCCGAACTGGCCGCCGCCAATTTGGAAAAAGAGAACACCTATGTAAAAGACCTGCGCGACCGCCTGGAAACCGGCCTGCTCAAAATAAAGAATTCCCGCATCAACGGCGGCGGCGCACCGCGCCTGCCCAATACCACTAATATCAGCTTCGAATATATAGAGGGCGAATCCATACTGCTGATGATCAGCGAAAAAGGCATCTGCGCCTCTTCCGGCTCCGCCTGCACGTCGGGCTCCCTGGAGCCCTCGCACGTGCTGATGTCGATGGCCGTGCCGCAGACCTACGCGCACGGCTCGGTGCGCTTCTCGCTGAGCGTGTACAATACGCCTGAAGAAGTGGACTATATAATAAGGGAATTTCCGCCGGTAATAGAGCGCCTGCGCTCCATCTCGCCTTTCGCCGACGGCAAGCCGCTATTCGGCATGGACGCCTGCGAGCCGCACCGCCACTGAGCTCCGTCCCGCCGCCGTTTTACGGCGCCAGCGAACAGCTGCCGTAGCCGGCAGCCAGGCTTCTGCCGAAGGCCGCCGCCGGCGAGAGCCGCCGCGCGCCGCCTGCGCCCGCCAGCGAATCGCCCAGCTCCGCCATGAGTTTCAGCACCGCCGCATCTTCGCAGGAGAATTCTGCGCCGGACGCTTCGGCGCCCGCGGCCGCTTTAAGGCCTTGGTCCAGGGCCGCGGCGGCGCGGGCGCGGGACCCTGCGCGCAATTCAAGGCCGGCCAGGCTTAAATACGAAGAGTAAAGCAGCGGCGCGGCCGCTATGGCCCTGGCGAAATCCGCGCGGGCTTTCGGCGCGTCGCCGGCCAGGGTGTAAGCGACGCCCCTGTCGTTGAGGATCTTGGCCGTAAGCGCCTCCGAAGCCGCGAGGCCGGAAGCCAGCAGGGCGGTGCAGCGCTCTGCCGCCGCGCGCGGGCGGCCGGGAATTTCAGCCAGCGCCGCGTTGAGACCGGGCATAAGCCCCTCCTGGAAGCGCGCCGTGCGGCCGGCCGGCACCGTGGAAACCTCGACGGCCATTACGGCCAGGTAGCCGGCGCACAGCAGGCCCATGAGCGCCGCGGCCGCATAAAAAAAAGCGTTGGAAATGCCCGGCGCGGCGGCGGCCGGCGGCTGTTTGTTGGCTATTTCCGCTTTTTCGTACAGGGTCGCCAGCCCGGCCGCAGTGAACAGCGACACCAGCGGCAGCAGCGGGTACAGGTAGTGGGCTGAGACGGACATCAGCGAATGTACCGCGATAAAGTATACGCCGAGCACGGTTAAAAAAATGAAGCCGGTCTTCTTGCGGTTCCAGGTGATGGCCGCCAGGGCCAGGACGAGCGAAGGCCAGCCTGCGAAGTCCCGCAGGGTCGCGGCGTAGTTCAGCGCCCTCCGCGCTGCGCCGCGCAGAAAAGCGAAAGGCCGGGCCAGGATCAAGCGCCGGATCTCTTCTTTCAGCGCGCGGTCTTTTAGGGCCGGCGAAAGCCGGGCGATGCCTTTGATGTCGGCAGCCGCCAGCGCGTCTATCGTATTGCCGGTCATGCCGCCGTCCAGGCCTTTAGCCGCGGTGTACATAATGCCGGTGGAAGTATATTGTTCAAAAAGAACGGGCGCGCCGAAATGATGGTAATTGCGCGCTGCCCAGGGCAGGAGAAAAAAATAAGGGGCGACCAGGATAACGGCGGCGCTGCGCCGCCAGGCGCGGGGCTTGAGAACGGCCAGCGCCAGGGCTGCCAACGGCGGCATAAAAAGCAGCGCGGACCGGCACAGCAGGCCGGTGCCCAGGATCAGCGCGCAGACCGCGGCCCTGCGGGGGCTGACTTTTTCCGCCAGGTAAACAAGGGCGGCCGCAGCCGACAGCAGGATGAAAGTGTAGAAGGATTCGATCAGCGGGGTGGAGGTCAGGCGGATCTGTACCGGATCGATGGCGAACAGGAAGGCGGCCAGCAGGCCGCACAGCCGGGAATGCAGCTTTGCCCCGGCCCAGAACAGCAGCAGCGCGCAGAAAGCGTTCAGAAGGCCCTGCGCATGCGCTATGTCCGCAACTTTAAAGGAAGTTAATTTCCCGGCCGCCGCGAGGAAGACCGGGAACAGCGGGCCCCGCGCCGCGGAAATATTCTCGGGGTAACCGTCGTACATGCGCAGGCCGGAGGCTATGGCCGCCCCGGGCCGCAGGTATTGGGCCGCGTCGCCGTTGTTCCAGAGCGGCCGGGGCTCCGCCAGGCTCAAGCGCAGGAAAAGCGCGAGTAAAAAAAGGGCGGCGGCGGCCGCCCATGTAACCCGGTTCAGGGCCGCGGAAGACATTTTTTTATTCTACTATATTCCCGGCTGCGCGCACGGCCATCCCCGCGTATAGCGGGTTCTGCCGGCGGCCGTCCCTGCGGCGGCGCGGTAATTCAGGGCCAGGCTGTCAGGAATATGTATTGCCGGCCTTGCGGCGCGGGGCTGTTTTCCCGCTAAGCCGATATTCAGCCTTGAAAAGGCGGCGTGTGGAAATAGGACCGGAAAAGTGATAAAATACTCGCAGGGATAGTCCTTTACCGTTTTCGGGCCCGTAGCTCAGTTGGTTAGAGCAAGCGACTCATAATCGCTGGGTCG
>DAOPZW010000061.1:0-15980 GCA_035353595.1 Elusimicrobiales bacterium
ATAGATCTGCTCGGCGAACCAGGTGTTGAAGCGGTAGAAATCCACCAGTTCGCAGGCGGAGTCTATCTCGGCCTGGTAGGGGTTCTTGCTCTGCCCCAGCATGGTGGCGGCGTTGAGGGTCTGGCGCCAGGTGGTGGCCAGCAGCTCGCCGGCCTTAAGGAAGATGGCGGCGCGGGCGTGCCAGGGCATGAGGCCCCAGGTGCGGCGGGCTTCGGCGGCGGCCTTTATCGCCATTGCCACTTCTTTGGGGCCGGCCTTGTGGTAGCGGCCGATGACTTTTTTATTCTCGTGCGGCACAATGATGTCCGCGGTGCGGCCGGTGCGCACTTCTTTGCCGCCTATTATAAGGGGAATATCAATTACCTGGCCGCGCAGTTCGGCCAGCTTCGCCTTCAGCGCCTGGCGCTCGGGCTTGCCGGGCGCGTAATCCAGCAGCGGCTCGTTGACGGGTTCGGGGATCTGGAAAATAGTATTCATTGTTGTTCTCCGTATTTTTAATCGCTGTCCTGACCGCCGGAAGGGGCTGCAGCGCCGCCGCGGCGGCATAACAGTTTTCCGGCCTTGTTTAAATTTTAATAAAAGGCGCATGATTACTCCAATTCATAATAATAATGCTAGCTATGATTTAAATGCATATAGCCGCCGCGGGCCGTTTTAGCGCGGGTCCGGAGCGGTATCGGGCGGCAATGCGCGGGGCGAACTTCTGCCGCGCCGCATAAAAAAAAGACGGTCGCCCAGAGCTTCAGCGGAAAAAATGCCGCCGGCGGCAAGCTGCCTCCCGCAGCGCGGCCAGGTTGAAGGCCGGCCGGCATAAGGGTCATCTATGAGCCGCTGCTTGACCGGGGTTTTTGAGCGTAAGGCTATTTGATATCATTAAGATTCGAAGGGCGGCCGCCGGCCGGCGGGCGGCGCCCGGAAACAAATGAACTTCATATTTGAAGGCCTGCAAAAAGGGTGCTCCCTTATCGGCAGCGGCGATGCGGAGATCTACTCCGTGGTCAAGCTTTCGCTGTCCGTTTCTTTTTTCGCCACCGCCGCTTCCGTGCTGATAGGCGTGCCGCTGGGCAGCCTGATCGCCGTTAAAAAATTCCCGCTGAAAAAGTTGGTTATCTCGCTGGTCAATACCGGGATGGGGCTGCCGCCGGTGGTGGTCGGCCTGCTGGTCATGCTCTTCCTGTCCCGCAGCGGCCCTATGGGTTTCCTGGGCTGGCTGTACACGCCCGCCGGCATGGCGCTGGCGCAGATCATCATCGCTACGCCGGTCATCGCCGGGCTGTCCCTGTCCGCCATGCAGAGCCTGGACCCGAAATTTTATTTGCAGATGCTCACCCTGGGCGCCAGCTCAACGCAGGCCTTGCTCGCCTGCCTTAAGGAAATACGCCTTTCCATCCTGGCCGCGGTCATCGCCGGCTTCGGCAGCGTTATCTCCGAGGTGGGCGCGGTGATGATAGTGGGCGGGAACATCCGCCACCAGACGCGCGTGCTGACCACCTCGATAGTGATGGAAACGCATATGGGGAATTTCGACACGGCCATAGCCCTGGGCCTGATACTGCTGGGGCTGACTTTCCTGATAAACCTGGCGCTGACCTTCATACAGCAGCAAAAGGCGCGCACGCAATGATAAAACTTGGGAACCTTGATTTTCAGCTTTCCTCCGGCTTCTCGCTGGAGATAGGCGCCTTGAATGTGCGGGAAGGGGAAGTGCTTTCTATTATCGGGCCCAACGGCGCGGGCAAGACCACGCTGCTCAATATTTTCGCGCTGCTGCAGGAGATCAGGACCGGCAGCCTGGAAATAATGGGCAGGGACGCGCGCGAGCCCGCTAATAAAATATCGCTGCGCCGCGCCATGTCTTACGTTTTTTCCCGGCCTTATCTGGCGGACGACACGGTGGCGAACAACGTGGCCCTGCCGCTGAAGTTCAGGGGCTTGCGGGACGCCGGGCGGACGGCGGAGATGCTGGAACTTTTTAAGATCACCGGCCTCAGGGACCGCAACGCCAACCAGCTTTCGCAGGGCGAGCGGCACCGCGTGTCGCTGGCGCGGGCTTTCGTCACCCGGCCGCGGCTGGTGCTGCTCGACGAGCCTTTTTCCAGCCTGGACGCGCGCGTCAGGGAAACCATAATCTGCGACCTCAGGAAGATCATCCGGGCGGCCGGCACCACCGTGCTGCTGGTTACACAGGACCAGGGCGAGGCGTTGGCGCTGGCCGATACCCTGGCCGTGATGAAGGCCGGGCGGCTGCTGCAGCGGGCGGGCCCGGCCGAGATCTTCGCCCGGCCGGCTTCGAAGGACGTGGCGGATTTTGTGGGCGTGGAGACGATACTGCCCGGAACGGTGACGAAGAACGAGGACAACCTCTGCTCCGTCGAGGCCGGGGGTAAAACGCTGGAAGTGATAGCGGACTGCGCGCCGGGGGACGGAGTTTATGTTTGCGTGCGCCCCGAGCACGTGTCGGTTTCAAGGACGCCGGAGGCCGGCAGCATGCGCAACCATTTAAGCGCTAAAATAGTTTCGGTGGAGCCCTGGGGGCTGGAATATAAGGCGGGGCTGGATTGCGGCTTCAGCCTGATGGCCGCGGTGACGAAGCAGTCCGTGGACGCGCTGGGCCTGAAGCCGGGGCTGGAAGTGTTCGCCTCGTTCAAGGCGACCGCCGCGCATTTAATAAAGAGGTAGCTATGATAACTTTCGAAGAAGCTGTTGAGACCGTCCTTAAACACGCGAAGCCGCTGCCCGGGGTCAGCACGCGCATCGAAGCGGCCGTGGGCCGGACGCTGCTGGAGGAGGTCCGTTCCCCCATCGATATGCCGCCCTTCAATAAATCCGCTGTGGACGGCTACGCGGTGCGCGCCGCCGACCTGGATAAAGGCCTGGCGCTGCGCTGCGCCGGCGTTGTGCAGGCCGGCGAAAATTTTAAAGGCCGGCTTCAGCCCGGCTGCTGCGTAAAAATAATGACCGGCGCGCCGGTGCCCGCCGGCGCCGACGCCGTGGTTATGGTGGAATATGCCGCCGGGCACAATGGCCTGGTGAAATTTGCGGAGGGACGGAAAAAAGGCGCGAACATCGCGCTGCGCGGGGAGGATATTAAAAAAGGGCAGAGGATACTGCCGCGCGGAACAGTGCTGGATATTTCGCACATAGCCGTGCTGGCCGCCGTGGGCCGCAGCCATGTGAAGACCGGCGCGCTGCCCGCGGTTTCGCTGGTAAATACAGGCGGGGAGATAGTGCCTCCCGGCGCCAGGCTGGCCGGCAACCGGATCTACAACAGCAACGGCCCGATGCTTTCGGCCATGCTGAAGACCGACGGCGTCTGCGCCGCGCCGGTGATCGTGCGCGACGACGCGAAGAAAATGAAGGCCGCGCTGGCCGGGGCGCTGCGGGCCGACATCACGCTTATTTCCGGCGGCGTCTCGATGGGGGACTACGACCTGGTGCCCGCGGTGCTGAAGAGCCTGGGCGTAAAAGAAGTGTTCCACAATGTGCGCGTGCGCCCCGGCAAGCCCATGTTCTTCGGCGTAAAAGGGGACAGGCTGGTTTTTGGTATACCGGGCAACCCGGTGGCCAACTTCATGGCTTATCTCGCCTATATACGCCCGGCCATACTCAAAATGGCCTGCCGCCCAGACTATGCGCCGAAATTCCGGGCCGGGACTTGCGCCGTAAATTTCGAGCCCAAAACTCCGCGCCGCGCGCTGGTGCTTTCAAAAGTGAAAGCCGTCTGCGAATATTCCCTGTCCGAAGTCTCGAATAATGGTTCGGCCGATATCCTGGCTTTAGCCGGGGCCAACGGGTTCACGATGGTGGCGGAAGGCGGCATCATAAAGAAAGGCGAAAAGGCGAAATTTATCGGATGGTAATTAATGCGAGATGCCCAGTCGGTGCTGCCAGGCGGACCGGAACGCAAAACACAGGGTCGGGCGCATCGTGCCGCCTCGCCATAATTTTTCAAGGGGCCGCGCAACGGTTCCCTCTTCCGGGCGGGCGGGATAGGCCCCGGCAGCCCGGACGCAGCGCAAAAAGCATTGCTTTTTAACTATATATAAAATATTTTATATTTCGCCGAAGTCGTAGAAAGCGGAAAAATAGCCGTAAAGGAGATCCCAATGAGCTATATTGAAACTGCCGTGCTCACCTCCAGCGACCGCTGCTCGCGCGGGGAAACCGAAGACCTCAGCGGGAAACTTGTCTCCGAAATGATAAAAACCATCGGCGGCCGCACAGCCGTTCACGATATCGTTGCCGACGAGCTCCCCGCCATAAAAGAAAAGCTCCTCCATTATTGCGACGAGCTGAAGGTAAACCTGGTCATCACCACCGGAGGCACCGGCTTCAGCGGCCGCGACGTAACCCCCGAAGCTACCGGGGCGGTAATAGAGCGCGCTATCCCAGGCCTGCCCGAGCTGATGCGCGCCGAAGGCCTGAAAAAAACAAAAAAAGCGGCCTTGTCCCGCGGCATAGCCGGCATACGCGGCAATACCATCATTATAAATTTGCCCGGCAGCCCCAAAGCCGTAAAAGAATCCCTGGAGGCCGTCCTGGACCTCCTCCCGCACGCCCTTGAAATGCTCAGGGGCGGCGGCCACTGAATTCCTGGCGGAGCAGCGTTGCCAGGGCTTTCCTAACTGCGCGGCCAGGCCAGGGGAATGAACAGCGCGGCGGCCGGCCTTTCGTCCTTGTGAAGTTTTTTCAGGGCCGCGGCCAGGGCGCCCAGCGGCATTTCCGTGCGCAGCGGCGGGGTGTTTACGGCGGGAGAGTTTCGTATCAGTGATATTTTGAACCCGGGCGGATAAACTTTTATCAGGTGGCCGACGAAGGCTTCCACGCCGCAGCCTTGCGATTCCCACAGGCGGTTCAACTGCAGGATAATGGCGGGGCTGTGCTGCGAGAGGGGGGCCCTGGGTCCGGCCGCCACGTGCGCGGGATATATCTGCATCCCGTAGCTCAGCGCCGGTATTCCCACCGCGACAAGTATCTCGTCCAAGGCGGTCAGCGCGGTAATGGCGCGGAAAGGAATGGCTTCCCCCGCGCAGCGCCGCAATAAAACTTCGGCCGTTCCCTCCGTAGCCATCGGGTGGCCGCTGCCCAGAAAAGCTATGAGCCGGCCCGGGACGGCGGCCGCCAGGACCGCCCTGGCCATCGCTTCGCAGCCGCCTTTGGGGCAGATTTTCCGGAGGTCCCTGAGGTCCGGGCAAACGGTTTTGAAATAAGCCGCCGTCTTTTTATCCAGGAAATCGTGGAACAGCGCGTCGCATTTCCTGAGTGCCTGCAATGTTTCCAGCGTCAGGTGGCGCAGTTGGGGCCCCAGGCCGCAGAGCAGCAGCTGTTCTTTAGGATGTGCGTCGCTGCGCGCGGGCCCGGGCGATCCGGCGGCGGCTTGCTCCAGGGACGGAATGAACAGCGAGGCGGTGTGCCTGTTCGGCTCCGTGAGCTTTTCCAGCTCCGCGGCTAAACGGGCCAGGGTCGTGGTCCGCCGCAGCGCGGAGTTGTTGGTGACGTTGGAGCAGCAGACGAGCAGCACGGGGTGAGAGGCCGGGTAGATCCTGCAAAGATATTTAACGAATCGTTTCACTCCGCCGGCTGCAGGGTCCCACAGGTGATTGATCGACATGATCAGCGCCGGGGTAAAAGGCAGCAGCTGCAGCGATCGCCGCTTGCCCAGTTCGTAAGAAGGGAGTATCTGCAGGCCCTCGCCCATTACGGGGGTCCCGATCGCGACCAGTATCTCATCTAGGGAAGAGACCGCGGGGAATATCCGGTACGGCGCTTTCCCGTCCTTGCAGCTCTGGACCAGTACGTCGCCGTGGAAAACCAGCGGGTGGCCGTAGTTCAGGAAAGCGATAGCGGAGCCCGGCGCCGTCGCCGAGAGCACTGTTCTTGTAATGGACTCGGAATTGTAGGCGTCGCAGAGCCCGCGCAGGTCCCTCAGGTCCGGGCACAGCGCGCGCACATGGGCGGCGCTTCTTTCATCCATGAAGCTGTGATATACCGTGCGGCAGCTTTTAAGAGCCTGCAGCGTTTCGATAGTAAGATGGGGGAGCCGCAAGCCAAGCCCGCAGATATAAACCTGCCCCCCGGGCGCGGCGGCGCGTGTCGGGCCGCGGTTCGGGGCCGGAGTTCTTCCCTTGCCGGGGACGCGGCTTGGCATTTTTCAGGTTTCTCCTGCGGACGGGCGGCGCAAAATTAGTCTCCTGCGATTGTATCAACTTAGTTTTTGAACGGTCAATTTATCGTAAGCATTAAAGCCGGCGGCCCGGGGAAAACTCCGGGGGGAGAACAGCCGCGCGCGGCGCCGGCAGAGGGCGGCCTCAATGCCGTTTTTCGGCGCCCGGCAGCAGTCCGGCGGCGGCCAGGCCCGAGAGTATTTCGCCGGCATACCACTGGTAAACATGGGCCGGCGGGTGAATGTCCCGGTATTCCGGGCCGCAGCCGGGCGGGAGCCGCTGGTGCAGGTCTATGGTCGGGATCCCTAAACCGGAAAGATCCGCATGCGACGGGTCGTTCGCTCCGCCTGACGGGTCCAGCAGAAAAGCTAGGCGGACCTTGCCCCGGTTATTATCGCGGAACTTCGCAAATTCCCGGGCGTGGCCGTCCCTGGTCCTCAGGCAGATATCTTCGCTGTAGCGGGCGGGGTCCCGCCACGCGCTGCCGGCGTTGACCAGGTAAAGAGCCGCTTTTGAGAGGCGGAAGCGGCGCAGGAAGCCCGGGAGCCGCTCCGGGGAGAACCGCAGGTTTTCCGCGTAAAGCCCGGGATCGCGCGCGAAGAATTGCGCGAAGGGCTGGCTGTACAGGAACGGTTTCCTGCCGCAGTTCTGCAATTGGAAGATCAGGAGGTCCGGCGAATATTCTCTGACCGCTTTTTCGGCCGCGGCCAGGTTCTGGGGAAGGACATAAGCTGAAACGCCGCCGTTCCATACCTCGTATTTCCCCTTCAGGCGGCTGTTCAGCAGCTTTTCCAGCATGGCCGGATAAGTTTGCTCGTTCTGTACCAGCGCGCCGTAGGTGTTGGAACTTCCCAGGCAGATTATGCGGGTAGTCCCGGGCGGCTTTACGCGGCTGTGCGGCGGGTCGCGGAAGCCCAGGGAATTTATCTTTACCACCCGGCCGTTCTTATAGACCGCGGAGGCGCCGGGCTTAAGCTCGTAATGAAGGCCTGGGACTTCCGACACGATGTGCACGTCCCTGTCCGCGTTCTGGTAATAAAGGAGCTTGCCCAGCAGGCGGGTGTCCAGGTCCAGCAGCGCCGTAATGCCTTCCGCCAGGATAAGAAGGCCGCCGATCTCGAGGATAAGCAGGGCGGCCAGGAGCAGGCGTTTGCGGGCTAATCCCACTTTTTATATTTTTTTACCGGAGCATCCGGGGCTTCGCCGAACCGGTAGCTGAGCGTGGCCCTGGCGATGAACCCGCCTACCGTCCCTCCGGCTGCGGCCCCGCCCACTACCTGCGGGCCGTTGAACAGGAAAGTTTGCCGCACCACGGTGTCCAAAACCAGCTGTTCCATTATGTCCCAGCCCACTCCGAAGGATAACCCTACCCCGTTGGTGGTGCCGGCCGCTTCGCCGATGACCGTGTCCGTTTCCGTTACTGTCGGGGCCGCGCCCGCGTCCGAGTCTGAAAGTTTGCTCTTGGTAGTGGCAAAAATATTTTTCTGGATGCCCGCCCTGATGGCCAGGGAGCGCAGCGGCCGCAATTCGGTGGCGATCCTGACCGGCACTATCATATTGTCGATTTTCAGCGAATCACGCTGATTGCTGGCGGGGGTCAAGACGTCGGTGAAAGTCCAGGACTGCACCGTCCGGTTGGTCTGCAGGCCGGCGGAAGCGATGATCTGGTTCGTGCCGAACGGGAAGGTCCAGGTTATATCCCCGCCCAGCCATTTTCTCTCGTTCTTGAACGAGGCGTTCCTGTCCGTTTCAAGCGCGCCGCCCAGGGTTGAATCCGTCCGCACGCCGGCCTTGCCGGAAACTTCCTGGGCGCCGGTCCTGACGGTGACGCCGAAAAAAGAGGCGTTTTCCGTCTTGTATGAATAACGGGCCAGGAGCTCCATGTTGAGCGGGTTATTGGACAGTATTCTGCTGGTGGAGAATTCACCGGTAGTGCGGAGTTCCCTGGAATACATCGAAAAAGCCGGTTTTGACAGGTAGGCGATGGCGTCAATGTTATGCTCTTCCGAATAGCCCAGCTTCAGTTTGGCTCCCAGGTTCAGGTTCATTTCGTCGGAAGATCTGTCTCTTTTGACGGTGCCGGACGTCCCGGTGGTGCTTGTATAATTGCTGCGCGAAACTTCGCCCGGCGCATTGGCGGCATAATTCGCTTTCAGGCCGAAGTTTACCGGGCCCAGGGGGAAGGCGAAGAAAAGATCGAAATAGTTCGCGGGAACCGCCAGCCTTTGAGGAACAGCGGCGGCGCCAATGCCTAATATGCCTGTGCCTGTAGCGCCAAAAGGCCCGTTGGCCCCGAAGCCGGCGGTGTCCAGGCCCGTAACGCCGACAACGTTGACATTGGTAATAAAACCGCCCAGCCCCGGGGTCAGGTTCGGATTGGCTATGCTGCTGAAATCATTGAGCTGGTAGGGCCGGCGTATGAAGAGGGCGAAAGTGGTGTCGCCGAGGGATTTTGCGAAGCCTCCCCACTGGCTGCCGCCGGTCAGCGCAGCGTTCGCGGCGGTCTGGTCGCCGATCTCTACTACGGCCGTGTCGGGCACCGCCTTGATCAGGGCCGGGTTGAACCAGTAATTGGAGTCGTCCTGCGTCTGCCAGTTATCCAGCCCCAGGCTCAGCAGCCGGGTGCCGGAGGCGAAGGCCTGGTTCGCGGCGAATAAACAGAGCACGGCTAAAACCGGGATTCTTTTGTTGAATGTAAGCACAGTATCGCCCTCCTGGTCCGTTTCCCTGAAGCCCGCGCGCCAGGCGACGCCCTGCTGAGCCGCCGCCATGCGCACTAGCCCGAAAAGGTAATACTACCAATAGGGTGTCCGCCTGTCAATGCGGGGCGGCCGCGGGTTTTGCGCCCGTTAAGACAGCGCCGTGCTGCGCCCAGATCTTTTCCATGGAGGCGCGGACGGTAACGCCTGGGGCATCTATGTTCCGGGCTATGGCCCCCAGCAGTTCCACCAGGCCGTGGAAGTCCGCCGTGGAGATGAATTCCGGCCCCAGGCGTCCCCGGGCTTTCCCGGCCAACGCCGCGTCCGCGTTCCGCATATTGTGGTAGTTGCCCAGCGGCAGGCAGACGCAGGTGGAGCGCAGGCCGTAGCCGGAGAAAGCCGTGGCTTCGCAGGCGCCGCCGGGCATGAGCTTGCGCTGGAAGCGGAACGCGGGAACGGCTTTCTGATGCGCGGCCGCTATGGCGGAGACCGCGTTGGTCAGCTCCGGCGTGAACACGCTCAGCCGGTCGCCCACGCGCACGATGGGCCCCGCGCCTATGGGGGAATCGTGCGGGAAGCTGCGCGAGCATTCCAGGCAGACCAGCCGCGCGTTCTTCGGCAGCGTGCGGCCGCGCGCCGCTCCTATGGCGCCCACAAAGCCTATCTCTTCCGCCCGGGTAAGCAGCAGCGCCACGTGCGCCAGCGCGGCGTCGCGCGAAATGCCGTCGAAAGCCAGCAGCGCGGCCGCCACGGTCGCCAGGTCGTCGCAGGCGTGAGTGTAAGCCAGCCCCTTTACGATGGCGGCTTTGGGGAATTTCCAGCGCGCTATGCAGCCGGCCTTGATGCCGGCGGCCGCGGCCGGCCGCTGCAGCCGCGCCGCGGCGGTCTTGAAAGGTTTGGCCGCCGCGTCCAGCGCGGTTATGCGCGCGGCGAAGCTTTTTCGCAACGTTGGGTCGAAGATCTCTATGGCGGCGCCTTTGAAGAACGGGTCATATACGCCGCCGCGGAACTCCAGTTCCACGGCAGCGGAACCCGCGGCCGGGGTGGCGCGCACGACGAAGGCGGGATGGTCCAGGTGGGCCGTGATGAACAGCGGCGCGGTGCGGGCGCTGGCTTTGCTGAAATCGCGCCGGGCCAGGATAAGGTTGCCGCAGCGGTCGCGCTGCAGCGTGACGCGCCGGGCGCGCCGGGCAGCCCAGCTTTCCACGTAAGCGATAACGGCTTCCTCGCGCCCCGCCGCCGTGGGCAGCGAGGTGAGTTCAAGGAGGACCTTTTCCGCGGCCGCTTTCCCGTTGGTTTTGTTTTTCATTTATTTCTGTTCCTCTTTTTTGTACGTTTTTTTGTCCAGCGTGTTCAGCACCGCGTACGTGCACGCCCCTATTACCGCCATGCCGACGAGGAATACCGGGTAGGCGATGCGCCAGTTTTCGGGGCCGGTCATCATGCTCCATTCGGACATGCCGCCTATGCCGGACAGCAGCGTCAGCGGCATGAAGATAGTGGTGATGAAAGTCAGGCGGCTGACGGTGGCGTTGGTGCGGTTAGCGGTCCGGCTCATATGGTTGTTCACCAGCGAGAGGTACATTTCCGTAAGGCTCAGGGTCACTTCCCTGTAGATCTCGGCCTCTTCGTAATATTTCGTGAGGTGGTCGTAGACGTCCCTGAAGTGGTAGATGGCTTTTTCGCTCACAAAAGGAGAATCGCGCCGGCAGAGCTTGATGAGGATCTCCCGCTCGTAGAAAAGGCTTTTGCGCATCAGCAGGATATTCCTTCTTAAGTTGACCAGCCGCGACATCTCAAAGCCGGAGGGATTTCTTATGATGCTCTCTTCCGTCCCGTCGACTTCGGATTCTATCAGGCTGATGGCTTTGTGTTTCGCGTCCATCACGTGGTCCAGCAGGGCGTGCAGCAGGAAGTCGGGGCCCTGGCCCAGGCTGGCCGTTTCGCGCTTCAGGACCGAGTCCACCTCGGCGTCCTGCCAGTGCTCGCTGCCGGCGTGCCCTCCCACGGTCACCAGGAAGTTGGAGCCTATGATGAAATCAATTTCTCCGGTGGAGAAAGTTCCGTTCTTATAGAAAAAGGAATTCAGCAGAAGGAACGAGGTCCTGTCGAAGTTGTCGATCTTCGGGACCTGTGCTTCGTCCAGACAGTCGTCTATGGACAGAGAATGCACCCATAATAATTCCACCAGCGGCTTAAGGTCTTCCCGCGAGGGGTTCCTGAAATCCAGCCAAGCGTAGCCGCCGCCGGGCTTCGGGCGCACGGCTTCTTCTACCGACCCTTTCTGCTGCAGTTCTCCCCGGGGGGTTACCTGGAAAAACCTGTGGTTTGCCATATATTCCTTATTTTATCGATTTCAGCGTTTTCAGGGCGTACTCGGCCATCTCTTTCTGGAAGGCGGCTTTCTGCGCTTTGTCAGGCGCCGTGCGCAGGAACGCGGCGGTCTTTTCAATTATTTCTTTTTCTTTAGCGCGCAGCGCGGCCAGCCAGCCTGTGCCCTGCGCGTTCTCCAGCTTCCGAAGGTCCAGGTATTCGGCGTGCTCGTCGTCGGGAAACGGGCGCAGCAGCGCCCGCAGCCGCATGGCTTCCACGTTCACCGGGGCCAGCGTGCCGCCCTGCAGTTCGAAAGGCGTTTCGCCGGCCTCCGCCCAGAGCGGGACCGCTATGGAACAGACCGGCTCGCCCAGCAGCGCCCACATGACGGCGTCTTTGGGCGGGGCGCCTTCGGGGACGCCCTGGAACACCACCGCCGATACCGTGCTGGCCCTGTCTATGGTATGCACGGTGTGAACGAAATCGCGGCCGGCCGCGGGGTTTTCCTGCGGCGCCCGGGCGCCCAGCATGGGGTTTACCAGGTCGCGGGAAAAATCCTGCAGTATGCGCTGCGCCGTATATTTCCCGTCCTGCATGTCGCCGAACAATTGCGCCAGGCGGTCATAGCGCACATAGCCTTTGCCCTTGTCCCTGCCGCCGCTGCGCGAAAAATTGGTGACCGGCAGGCAGCCGCCGGCGGCTTTGCCCGCGTCGAGGCGGGTGAAGCTGGTATTGTAGACCTCGAAGAGGGCGGCCCCTCCGGTCGCGTCGATGACGCCGAAATTGGCCTGGCTGCCCAGGGCCGGACCCAGGTTCGCGCCGAGGTAGGCCGCGAAGTCGTCCGCGGTCCGGCAAGTGCGCAGCGCGTCCGCCATGATCCAGCCTTCCAGGTCTTTGGCCTGGTCGGAGTTCAAGGGCAGGTTGTACGCCACGGTGTTCATAACGGCGAAGCCGGCGGAATTCAGGCCCGCCCAGACCCTGCGGCCGCCCAGGTCGTCCTCGTTGGTGAGGCCGAGGTAAGAATATGGCGTGTCCGCCACGAACCGGACGCTGTTGTTGAAATGGGTGGTGTCGCGGTTCTTCCACAGCAGGGGGGCGCCGCCGGCCGAGGCGGCCGCGGAGATGACCGCCCCGCTGCAAGCGGAAACTTCCGCGGGCACAGCGAGAAAGAGAAGAGCTGCCGCTAATATCTTGTTCATGAGGTCCGCCTTTATCCCTGCGCGGGCGGGGCCGGGAAGCCGGCGCCTGCTCCGTGAAATGTATACGGAATTGTATCAAAAAGCCCCTGCCCGCCTGACGTCCGCCGGATATTTCCGGCGCGCGGTCCCCGCCCCTTTTTGGCGTTTCGGCCGCAGAGGCAGAACGGAAGTATATGAGCTTTTTTGTATCATATCAAAGACGTTGCGGCATTATAAACGCGAAGGATAAGCGCGCGTATGAAGTATTTGCAGTATCTGTCGGAAAGGTTCCCGCCGCAGCAGTTCGTGCTGCTGGCCGGGCTGCTGGCCGCCGCGGCCGGGATCTGCCTGCAGGTTCAGGCCCGCGGGCCTGGGCTGGTATTTCAGCCTGTAGCGCTGGCTTTCGCCGCGCTGCTGTTCTTCCTGTTCCGCCTCAGGCTGTTCGACGAGCTCAAGGACTACGCCCACGACCTGCGTTTTTACCCCGGGCGCCCGCTGCAGCGCGGCCTGCTGAAAACCGGGGATATAGTCAGGCTTATCTTTCTCAGCCTCGCCGTGGAAATTTTCGTGGCCGTTTACGCCGGCGCGACCTCTTTTATTTATTTTTCAGCCAGCCTCGCCTACTCGCTGCTTATGTTCAGGGAATTTTTTGTGCGCGAGTGGCTGCGGGAGCGGTTTACGCTTTACATCTTTTCCCACGAATTGCTGGCCGTCCCGCTTTTTTTCTATGTAGCGGCCCTGCAGGGATACGGGCCGGAGCTGTACCGGGACCCTTTCGTCTGGACGGTGACGCTGTTCCTGGGCTGCCAGCTTTTCTTCCTGGAGATCTCGCGCAAAATGCGGCCGCCTGAACTTGAGAACGAGGCGCGGGACACTTATACCGCGCAATACGGCATATGCGGGGCGTCCGTCCTGCTGGCGGCCACGGGCGCGGCCGCCCTGGCGCTGGGCTATTTCGCCTGCGACGGGCGGGCCCCTGTCTACGCGGCCGCGCTGGCCCCTTTCGCCTGGTTCCTGTACGCCATAGCCGGCTTCGCGCGCCGCCCCGACGGCCCCGGCGCGAAAGCGGTCTTTAACGCGGCGGTGCTGTATTTTACGCTGCTCAACGGTTTCGCCCTCTGGGCCGCCCTGACATGAAAATTTACGACAATTCCAATATCGCCGAGAGCTACTCCGGGGTAACCACCCCGCTGACCTATTCCTTCGCCCGGGCGGTGTACCAGGAGGTCTATGTCCATTTCTGCGGCATGATGGGCGTGAGCGGCGGCGTGGTGAGCCGCAACCGCGCCATGTTCGCGAAAATGGTGGAGTTCATCGGCGGCCGGATGTACTACGACCTGATAAACTGGTACAAGCTGGTTTCCTTCCTGCCGGGGTATTCGTTCAACCGCGCTTTTTTCGAGAAAATGCTGGGACTGCAGAAGGAGTACCACTACACCCCGCCCGCGCCGCGCGGGGCGCTGCTGCGCTACGGCGTGTTCCTCCCGCGCCTGCTCTTCCAGACGCTCAAGATCACCGTGTCCTTTATTTTCATGGGCCCGTTGGTGCGCCGTTTCAACCGCCGGTTCGACCGGGAATACGCCCGGCTGTCCGCCCTGGACCTGGGCGGCATGAGCGCGACCGCCTGCCGGGACCTTTATTACCGCGTCTACAATGAGTTCGTGGCCCGCTGGCAGGTGCCCATCGCCAACGATTTCGCCGTTATGGTCAGCGCCGGCGCGGCGGACAAACTGTACCGCAGCTGGCTGGGCGGGGAGAACGGCTACGTGCAATTGTTCGCGCGGTCGCGCAGGCCGCTGGTCTCCCTGGACCCCGGCTACCAGATCATAAAGATAGTAGCGCTGCTTGAAAAAGACCTGCGGCTGCTGGAACTGTTCGCGCCGGCCAACGCTCCCGCCCTGATATTGCGGGAGCTGCGCGGGCCGCTGGCGCAGGCGGCCGCGGCCCGGGAGATAAATTCTTACCTCGAAAAATTCGGCAGCCGCGCCCCCAACGAGCTCAAGCTGGAATCCCGGACCATAAACGAGCAGCCGGAATTTTTTATCTCCATCCTGCAGGGCGCCCTGGCGGCCGGCGGCGCGGCCGGCGCGGGCGCGCAGGGGCGGGACGCCGCGCCCGGCGGGGAGGCCTCCGCGCTGTCGGCGCCGCGCAGGCTGCTGCTGGCCGCGGTAAGCCGCTGGGCGGTGAACAGCGTTTACCTGCGGGAAGAAACGCGTTTCCGTCGTTCGCTGATCTTCGGCTTCACGCGGAAACTCTTCCTCGCCCTGGGCGAGAAATTGCGGGCGAAAGGATTTATCGGTGAGACCGGCTCCGTATTCTACCTGACCATAGAAGAAGTTTTCGCCCTGATAGACGCGGACTCCGCGCCGGAAGGGCTGGCGCGCGCCATCGCGCGGAGAAAAACGGAATACGCTTACTGGAAGGACAGGGAGCTGCCGCGCAGGATAGAATCTGAGCTGCCCGTGAGCGGGATAGAGGCGGAACTGCGCGGCCGGGGCGCGGCTGCGCAGCAGGCTCCGGGCGGCACGCTGAAGGGAGTAACGGCGGCCCGTACGCGGCAGGAGAAGGTGAGCGGCACCGCGCTGGTGCTGGCGGATTTCGACCCGGCCGCCGATTTTACCGGCAAGATCCTGGTGACGCGCCAGACCGACCCCGGCTGGACCATAGTTTTTCCCCTGCTTAAAGGCCTGATAGTGGAAAGGGGCGGCATGCTGTCGCACGCGGCTATAGTGGCCCGGGAACTGCGCATTCCCTGCATAGTGGGGGCGGAGGGCGCGGTGGCCGGCGTGGCGCAGGGCGCCCTGGTGGAAATGCGGATGAATAGCGGCGAGGTGCATGTGCTGCCCGTACCGGCGGCGGGCCTGTCATGATCTTATGAAAGTAATAAGCTACAAACCTGGCGAGCGTTCGCCCGAATACTGCGTCGGCCTTGTGCACCGGGTGTATGCGGCTCATCCCGGCTACGCGGCCGCCCTGGCGGAGGAAGTCCTTTACCAGCTGGCGCCGGAAAATCCTTTCCTGGCCTTCGGGACCAGGCAGGGCTTCGTCGCGCTGGACGGCGCGGCGCCGGCCGCGCACGCCTGCGCCATCACCGATTCCCGGCTGCCCGCCGACACGGGCCTCATCGGTTACTTCGAGGCAGCCGGCAAGGAAGGGGCCCGGCTGGTCCTTGAGGCCGCCTGCGCGCATCTGGCGGCGCGCGGGATAACCAAAGTTTACGGGCCGGTGAACGACACCACCTGGCAGCGCCACGGCGTGTCCATAGCCGGGGAAGCCCCGCCGTTCTCGGGGGAGCCGTTCACGCCCGCCGAGTACGCCAGGTATTTCGAGGATTCCGGCTTTTCGGTCTTCGACCGCCGGCTCAGCACTTCCATGAAGGCGGGCGAGCTGCCTTTCGGCGGCTACCGGAACTGCCATGACGCCCTGGTCCGGCGCGGGTTCAGTTTTACCGACCTGGAGCCCGGCGCGCTGGGGCCGCGGGCCCGCGAGATCCACCCCATAGTTAACGCCGCGTTCTGCGGCTCGCCGCTGTTCGTGCCGGAGGGGTTCGCGGAGTTCCTTTACTCGGCGGGCGCCCGCGTCGGGCGCGCGGAGCCGTAGCCGCGGCTCTTCGCCGTGAAGTACGA
>DAOPZW010000062.1:0-15910 GCA_035353595.1 Elusimicrobiales bacterium
TAATTCTTTGGCGGCCTGCTGTCTTTTGTCTGCGGGCAGGAAGGACCCGGCCACGGCGCATTCAAGCGTGCGTGCGATATCCACGAAAGACAGCCCCATCCGCTCCACGGCCAGCGCGTATTCCTTGTTCAAATGCGTGTCCAGGATCTCCGGGTCGTCGGAGCCTATGGTGCAGCTGAGGCCGGCGTCCAGGAATTTTTTCAGCGGGTGCGCCTCAATGGCGGGCACCGCGCGGGTGAGATAATTGCTCCAGGGGTTAGTCTCCACCGTTACGCCGGCCGCCTTTATGCGCCGCATGGTGGCGCCGGAAGCGTCTTCGGCCGCTTTCACGCCGTGGCCTATGCGCCGCGGGCGCAGCGCCTCCAGCGTTTCGTTCACCTGCGAAAAATGTCCCTCTTCGCCCGAGTGCACGGTCAGCGGCAGGCCGGCGGCGCGCAGTTTGCCAGCCGCCTCCTTATATAAGGAAGAAGGGTAGTCCGCCTCGTTGTCGGCCAGGTCGAAACCTATCACGCGCCGCCGGTTCTTCACGGCGAAATCTATGGTCTTCTGCGCCGAGGCCAGGCCGTAGCTGCGCGACGCTATCACTATCAGGCCGCAGACCATATTGCTGCTCTTCTCATACTTCTCCATGACGGCGCTCATCAGCTCCAGGGCCTTCTGCCAGTCCAGGCCCCGGGGCTTGAGCATGAAATCGGGGCTGTAGCGCAGCTCGAGCAGGCGTATATTCTCTTTCTTATAGGCGTCTTCCAGCGCCTCGTAAGTTATGCGCTCCACCGCGTCGTAAGAAACGAAGGAAGCCTGCGCCATTTTGAACATCCCCAGCACCTCCACCAGCGAAGCGCCGGGCGCGCGCAGCTTATATATTTGGTCCAGGCCGGCAGGGTCGAAAGTGGGCAGTTCCAGGTTATGCTTGCGGGCCAGGTCCAGCACGGTGCCCACCCGCACGCAGCCCTCTATGTGGCGGTGCAGCTCAGCCTTGGGCATGGCTTTAATTTTTTGTTCCGTTTCTTGCTGCGTCATAGATCTATTTTCTCCGGTCCGCACAAAAAAAACCGCACCAACGGGGCGCGGTCTTTATTGTCCGGTAATTATTCTAAGGATTGCCTTTGAAGCTTTTGGCTATTTTCTCGAATACCGCCGCATTGTCCAGAAAAGCGGTCTTGGCGGCGCTGAAGCGCAGCACATAAAAGCCGTCCTTGGCCGGCAGCACGTACATCTTGGTCTTCAGCTGCACGCTCTCGTCGGATTTGCTCTGGGGATGCAGGTATTTCATGGCTTCGCTGGAAAGTTCGAAAGCTTCTCGGCCGTTCAGCTTTGTCTTCTTCACCGGCTCGTAATTCTCGCGGGCGCTCTTGGTTTCGCCCAGCGCGTTCTTGGAATTGCTGTCTATATAATCCTGGTAATCGTTGAAATCCGCATTGTCCTTGGCGAAGAAGGACACGAAAATGGAAGTGGGCGCTTTTTCGGCCTTAGGCGCCAGCAGCTGTATCTCGTAGATCTTGTAGCGCTCGTCCCTCTTTTGGTCGCGCTCCAGCTGCCAGGAGTCCGGCACGCTACAGGAGAAATATTTATTATCCATGGAATAAGGTTTATACACCACCCGGCTTTTGGCTGCCGGACCCTTTATGGCGCCGGCGCACGCCGAGGCGGCCATAAAGGAAAGGGCTGAGACAATTAAAATCAGCTGTTTCATAAAGCGGGCGGCGCGTTGGTTTTGGCGGCGGAGGCGGTCTTCAGGCCTTTCAGCGCCTTGCTGCCTTCAAGTTCGGCGGCCTCATAGCGGCTGGTATAAACGCCCAGCGCCGAGAGGTCTTTCTGTATCTTCCGCAGCGCACCGGTGCGGATCTCGCCCACGGAGCCGGCCAGCTCTTCGGGCGTCATCTCCAGGGCTTCGGCCTGGGTAAGCCCTGACATTTCAAGTTCGGTCTGTTCGGCGGCGGGCAGCGCGGCGCGTACGCCCAGCTCCTCGGTAACGGCGCCCAGCACCTGCGCGGCGGCGGCGTCCAGCGAAGGCAGGCCCGAGCAGTAAAGCTGGCGCACGGTGGTGGCGAAACCTTTGGAGCGGCCGGCTTTGTATTCGGTGGCTATCTCAACGCGCTTGGAGGCGTAGGAAGAATAATCGCGGCTCTCGTCGAGGATCTTCTTGTAGGCGGCGTCCTTGGCCAGCTTTTCGGTGGAGTACAGCCCCTCCAGCGACATGGCTTCGATCTCGTCTTCCTGCGTATGCGGCTTGTACAGGCCGGAAGTTTTGGCCCACACGGCCTGCATGTGGTGGGCGGATTCGTAAACCACCATCGGGGACATATACTTGGCGATCTCGGCCACCTGCTCCTTGCTGGTCATCAGCGATTCCGCGGTATAGCCTTTCATGCGCATATACTGCTGCACGGTCTCGGAATCCAGCACTATGGTGCCGGTGGCTGCGTCGAAGCGGGAATAATTCCCGTCGCAGGGCTCTATCTTTATTTTCATCGGGCCGTTCTTGGCGTAGAAATCCATTACTTTCTGGCCGGCCTTGGTGCCATTGAGCTCGGCCGGCATGGCCGTGGTGAGCATATCGCCCAGCAGGCCGCGCTGCTGCGTGGGCAGCACTTCCTTGGGCATCGAATCCCGGGCGGCGTTGATCTTGGTTTTCAGGTCCGGGCTCACCGCTATATTGCTGCCGTCGAAGAAGCTGCCCAGCAGGTAAACCTGGTCCTGGAAGGATTTGCCGCGCAGCTGCGCCAGCTGCGGCGCCGTGAGCAGGCCGGATTTCTTCACGCTGTCCACCGCCGTCAGCAGGCTCATGCTTTCTTTGGCCGAAGACAGCACCGCGTCGTCGTAAATGGTGAAGGACGGGTCCTTGGCCATTATCTTGCCCAGGGCGGCGTTGCGCTGGCGTATGGTCCAGGTTTCCCAATCGGCCTTGTTAAGGCCCACGCCCTTGCCTTCCCACATGGTGGCCTGGCCCCAGCTCATATTGCGGGCGTCGGTCATGGTGCCGAACACCACTTCCCACTGCCGTATGGCTTTTTTCACGGTTTCTTTTTTTACCACCGGGTAGAAATGCTGGTATTTGGCCAGCCAGACCAGCAGTTTTTCGGGAGCGGGGCCCACGCCGACTTTAACCAGCGGCTTATCCACGTCTATCCTTAAAGTTAAAGCCTGGCTGAGTTTATTGTAATTGGTGTCGTCCCAGGGCATGGCCAGCAGTTCTTTTAGGTCCGTCAACGCGGAAGCCTTGGCCTTGAGCGCGGCGGCTTTGGGAGCGTCTTTCTCCGCCAGCGTCAGCGCTTCGCCGTCGGCCATGAAGGCGGCGGCGGCGGCGGGATCGCCGCTGGTGATGGAAGTTTCATAGGCGGCCAGGCGGTCCGCAACGGGCACGGCCTGCTCCTGGGCCTGTACGGGGGCATAAAAGAACAGGCCCGCCGCGGCGGCGGTAAGTACGGCATGGCTGGCCTGTCTTAAGCTGAACATAAAGCTCACGGCTGTTTAAGCCGCTCCTCCATCATCATGCGCAGGAAATCGTCCCAGTCGGAATCGGCCGCGAAAGCCAGTTTCTCGTAATTGGCGGAATTGTAGCGCAGGGCCGGTATATAAATGGCCAGCCCGTGGGTGCTGAGCATACCGGGCAGCTTGGTGGCCTTTATCAGGAGGTTATTAACTAAATACTTCTGCAGTTCCTGCCCCGCTGCTTTAGCGTTGGGGCTGTTTATGCCCAGGCCGGCATTGACGTTGGAAACATAATCGTAAAGGTCCCGGGAATCGGCCGTGGAGTCCGTATTGGGGAATTTATAGACCGAATCCACCAGGGCCTGGTCGGAAGCCACTTTGAAAGCTTTGCGGTCCCCGGCTACCGAGCCCAGCCAATGGTTGAGTGTGCCCACAAAACCGCCCATGGCGGAGCTGCGTACGGCCGAAAGGGTGACCCCGGCAACGTGGTAAGCGCCGTAGGTCTCCACCATGGCCCGGCCAACGTCTTCGGCCCCCATGGCGGGATAGGACGCCATCCGCCCGAGGAAAGCGTCGTAGGGATAGCTCTCGCCGGGCACTACTTCTTCGGAGCCCACTATGACATCGGCCGAATTCCTGAACTCATAGGCCACGGCGGCCATTTGCATCAGGCAGGCGTCGGTGGCGAAAACGTCGATATTGTGGCCTATGACCGTCTTTATCTGGGCCAGGGCTTTGCCCAGTTGGTCCACTTCCATGTGGTTCTTGCTGACATCGTCATAGGAAATACCCAGGCGGCCGGCGCCGTGGTTCCAGATCACTACCGCCACTTTCTTGGCCGGGTACTTGGCATAGCCGCGCCGCACGAACTTCACCAGGCTGTTGGCGCTGCCCATATCGGCGGTGCCTTTGGGGGAATAGAAAGAGCGGGAGGTGATAGAGGAAACATCAGTGTCTTTGGTGATATAAAGCGTTTTAGAGCCGGGCTGGAACTTAACATTGCGGGAGGCGGAACCGTCCTGGCCCATTACGCTGTATTCCACCACTACGGCCATTTTGTCGGTGGAGCCCACTTTCTCCATGTCATTGATGCTTTTTTCGGCATAGCCGAGTATGCCCAGGTCATTGACGCCGTTGATGAAAACCAGCACCAGCCATTCGCGCGGCGCGGCGGCAGCTTCCGGGGCGGCAGTGTTCACGGCTTTGGGACCGGAAGCCGCGGGCACGCCGCCTATGTTCTGGGGCGGGTTGGCCAGCAGCTGGCCGAAAGAGCCTTCCTGGGCGTTCAGCCCCGCTATGGTAGCGGCCACGGCCGCTATAGCTACCAGGAGAATTTTCTTCATAACCAGGAACCTCTGGGATATTATCGCAGGCTGGTTGATTTTAATCAAAGGCCCTTGTGCCTATACCCGTATAGGCCTTAAGGCCCAGACGCTTTAATATTATAGCACCGCAACTTCACTTGTCAAGAGGGCGATAAAGAGAAAAACGACTCTAAAGGCGGGTCCGTAATTATACAACTGAAGATTTGCTACTGGCGCGCGCCGCAAGGCAGACAGGGTCCGGGCCCCGAGACCGCGTTGGCGCTATTTTGTATTATTATGGCAAAGGTAATTGCAATGCCGGTCAAGCACGACTATAAATATTTCGCCAGAATGTTCTTCTACGCCCTGGCGGCGGTCAACGCCCTGGCGGTGCTGCTGCTTATCCTGCAGATGGCCGAAATGGTTTACGCCTCCCGGCTGGCCGGCCTGCCTTCCGCCTCCAGTTTCTGCCGCAAAGGCGACTGGGTCCTGTCCTGCGACATGAACATGACGCGCAGCAAGTTCCCCTTCAAAAAACCCGGCAACGCTTTCAGGGTGTTCGTCCTGGGCAGTTCCCAGGCCATGGGGTCCCCGTACGTGCACCAGGAGTTCAACCGGGTGTCGCGGTTTTTCCCCAACGAGGGCGGCATAGCCACCTGGCTCGAGGATTATTTTTCGGCCCTGCTGCCCGGAAAAAAAGTGCAGGTCATTAACGCCACAAAGGCCAACGGCAGGACCATGCAGGAGCATCTCAAGACCTTCCTGGAAATTTCCGCCTCCTATTCCCCCGACCTTATCATCATCCTGGCCGGCAACAATGAGCAGGACGTAGCCATCTCCGCGGCGCCCCGCGGCGCCCGGGCCGGGCTGATCGCGCGCAACTACGGCGCTTCCCTGGAAAAGGTGCGCAGCGTGGCCGCGGAAACCGGGATCCCCGTGTACCTGCTGACCGTGCCTAATAATTTGCGCGACTGGCAGCCCGCGGGCCGCGACGACGCGGGGCTGAGGGAGATAAAAAAGCTCATCGACGCCGGCAGCGCGGCGCAGGCGCTGCGCCTGCTGAAGCAAAGGAGCGACACGGACAACGCCCTGCGCCTGTTCTACGAAGCCAAATGCCTGGACGCCGCCGGGCGCCCGGACGCCGCGCTGCCGCTGTACGTGCTGGCCAAAGACCATGACGAGAGATCCATGCGCACCCTTTCCGTTGTCAACGAGCTCATACGAAAGGCCGGCAGCAAAACGGTGCGCGTGCTGGATATGGAACGGCTCTTCAGGCGTTACGCCAAAGACGGCATTCCGGGCTACGATTTGTTCCACGATTATTGCCACATGAAACTGGCCGCCAACAAATACATGGCTTTCGAGATCGCGGATTTTTACCTGCGCGACAACGGTTTCCCGCCCGCGGCCCGCGAGCGCCTGCGGGCCGTGCCGCTGAGGGACGTCAGCAAAACCGCGATCCGCGTCCTTTACTGGCTGAAGATAGTTAAATGGACCGAGTATTACCTTCTGCCCCGGTGGCTGCAGGAGCTCGGCCCCAACACTTCCGGCATGATAAAGAATTACCGCCGGTCCCTGTGGGACAAGGAAATGGAAACGATCGACATAAAAATGCTGCAGCTGCGCCGCGGCGAACTGGCCGGGACGCCTTAACCGCCGCCGGAGTTTTCACATCATAAATCCCGTGCTAAAAAAAATATCCGCCGCCGCCCTCGCCGCTTTAACGCTCCTGCTGCTTACGCTGGGGCTGCTCGAGCTCTTGTTCCCCGTTTTCCTGGCCGCCAACCGCTCCCTGCGCGCCCCTTTCAGCCAGGCCCCGGGAACCATAAATGTTTATGTCCTGGGAGAATCCATCGCCGTGGGCGAGCCGTACCAGCAAAAGCTCTCCTTCCCGGCGATACTCTCCTACATGTACGACGGCAGGCTGGGCGGCGACAGGATCAACATCGTCAACCTGGCGCGGCTGGGCAACAGGCTGGAGGCCCAGTACTGGTATTTATTCAGGGAGCTGGTCCTGAGGCCGCCGCGCGCCGGGCTGCTGCTCGTCTACTCCGGCATCAACGACTCCTTCTCCGGAGAGGACGCCCCCTCTTACGCCCGGTGGGAGTACGCGCAAAGATCGCTGCTGCTTTCAAAGCTCTTATCCCTCTCCGACAGCCGTTTCCTGATGAATTATTTCGGGCAGCCGGTCTCCCCCTCCAAATATAAATACCGCCTCGCCGCGTTGCTCCGGCTGGCCGCCAAGAACGACCTGAAGGCCGTGGTCTCCACCCTGACGGGGAATTTCGCAGATTTCCCGCCGTATAAGGACCCGGGGTTCCCTACCGGCGCGGACCACGCGCTGTACAATCTGGCCCGCTCGCACGAGGCGGCCGGCCGGTGCGCGCAAGCGGGCCGCCTGTACGCCACCCTGCTGGCGAAAGCCCGGGACAATCCGCCCATGCTGCATTACCGCCTGGGAACCTGCCTGGCGGCGGCGGGGGACCATGCCGGGGCCAGGGAACAGTTTTACCAGGCGGCGGACCAGGGCAGCGACCGGCGGCCCACCCGCACTCAGAACGAGACCATCGCGCTGGTTGCGGCCGCGGCGGGCGCCGGGCTCGCGCGCACGGCCGAACTTTTCGAGCGCGAATCGCCCCGCGGGGTGGCAGGCGACAATTTGTTCATGGACGCGCATCATCCCAACCTGCCCGGCTACCTGCTGCTCGCCAGGAGTTTCTCAGAGGAGGTTTCCAGGCTCTACGGCCAGGCGCCCGCGCACCCCGCGCCCTCGGCAGCGGAGATCAGGGCCCGGTTCGGCTTAACCCCGGAGGATGAATTCAACGCCCATCTTTCCCGGGTGAACTGGTTCTGCGCGGAAGCCGCGTTCTCCGACCACCCGGAAGAACTTCTTAAAAAGGCGCACCAACAGGTCGCGCTGGCGGACGCTATTATGAAAAAAGCCGGCGGCAGGGCGGACCTGCAAACCGCGAGTTATTTCCACCACCTGCTGCTGGCCGCCGCCGGCCGGGACGCGGCCGGCACGGCCCGCTGGCTGAAGATAGGGGATTTTCTCGGCGCCAACCGCGGCTTCCTGGAATTGAGGAACGAACAGTTCCGCCTGTGGTTTTACGAGTTGCTTAAAAACTCCGGGCTGCCGGAAACCGATTATCAGAAGTTCCGGCCCGGCGGCGGCCGGCGCCGGTGAAACCCGCCGAAAAAACGCGGCCTTAATATATTAGAATAGGGGAGATACGGTTCGCACGGAGGGGTATATGATAAACGATACGCTGGCCAAGATAGAATCCGCCATAGCGCGCGTCGGCACGCTGGATTCCAAGAACAAAACGGAACTGGTGGTCCTGCTCAACAAGCTCAAGACGGAGCTCCGGAACCTGCCCGAGTCGCAGCGGGAGCGCGCCAACAGCCTGGCCAATTTCGCCCAGGCCGCGGCCCACGAAACCGCGCGCGCCAATACCGACGACCGGCTTAAAGTCATATCCATAGAAGGCCTGGCCCACTCCGTGAAAAGCTTCGAGGCTTCCCACCCGGTGCTGGTGCAGACCGTCAACGAGATCTGCATGATGCTGTCCGGCATCGGCATTTAGCCGGCGCCGCGCACCCCGACACCCCTTTGACGGGTTCATGTGCTATGCTATAGGGACTTTCCGGTAAGACAACATGGACCTCGAGAAAAAAATAGAGATACTTTCCGCGGGCGCCAAATACGACGCGTCCTGCTCCTCCTCCGGCTCCGACCGCGCCGGAGGCAACGGGGCCGCGCACCAGAGCGGCATCTGCCATTCCTGGGCGGCCGACGGGCGCTGCATCTCCCTGCTGAAGATCCTGCTGACCAACAACTGCGTTTACGACTGCGCCTACTGCGTGAACCGCCGCTCCAACGATATCCCCCGCGCCGAGCTGACGCCCGACGAAGTAGCGGCGCTGACCTACGAGTTCTACCGGCGCAATTATATCGAGGGGCTGTTCCTCAGTTCCGGCGTGGTCGTTTCGCCGGACCACACCATGGAGCTGATGCTGGAGGCGGTGCGCAAGCTGCGCGACGAGAAGAACTTTACCGGCTATATCCATATGAAGGTGATACCCGGCGCCAGCCGGGAGCTGATAGACCGCGCTGGCCTGTACGCCGACCGGGTGAGCGTGAACATAGAGCTGCCCACCGCCGGCAGCCTGGCGCTGCTGGCGCCCGGCAAGACCAAAGAGAGCATTTTAAAACCCATGGGCCGGCTGGCCGAGCGCATCAGCGCCAGCCGCGACGAGCGCAAAAGCATAAAGAGCGCGCCGCTGTACGCCCCCGGCGGGCAGAGCACGCAGCTTATCGTCGGGGCCAGCCCGGAAACCGACCTGCAGATCATGCGCCTCAGCGAGGCGCTGTATAAAAAAATGGCGCTGAAGCGCGTCTATTACTCAGCCTTCGTGCCGGTCAGCGCCGACAACCGCCTGCCGGCCCTGCCGGAGCCGCCGCTCAAGCGCGAGCACCGGCTGTACCAGGCCGACTGGCTGCTGCGTTTCTACGGCTTCGCCGCCGACGAGCTTTTGAACGAGAAGTGCCCCTGCCTGGACCTGACCTTCGACCCGAAAACTATGTGGGCGCTGAACAACCTGGACAAATTCCCGCTGGAAGTGAACACCGCCGAGCACCTGGAACTGCTGCGCGTGCCGGGCATAGGCACCGTGTCGGCGAAAAAGATACTGCAGGCCCGGCGGGCCGCGCGCCTGAGCCTGGAGGACCTGGGCCGGCTGGGCGTGGTGATGAAGCGGGCAGTGTATTTCGTGACCGCCGGCGGCCGCTACGGCGGACTGAGGAAGAATTCGGCCGAAGCCATCAGAACCCGGCTGCTGGAAAAAAAGGAACCCGCCGCGGCGGTGCAGCCGGCGCTGTTCGACTGCGCCGCGCGGCCGGGGGAACTGTAATGGGCACCTACGTCTACGACCATTCCTTTACAGGCCTGATCTGCGCCATAAAAGCCGCGTGCATCGACGCCTCGGCCGAGATCACGCTGGCGGCCCCGGCGCAGGAGAACCTTTTCTCCCCCGCCGTGGAAATAGCGTCCGACGCGGCGGACTGCGCCGAGTTCCTGCGCCGGCTCGACGCTATGACGGGCCCGGGCACGGCGGAGAACATAAAGCTCAGCTGGCTGTGGAGCGGGCCCGAAAAAGAAAAAATGCTGCTGTCCTACGCGCGCATGGCTTTTTCCAAAGGCAAAGCGCTCAACGACCTGCTGGCCGACCCGGTGGTGGCCAGAACGCACAAGGCCGCGGCCGCCGTGCTGCGCGAGGCGCACCGCTTCAAGGGTTTCCTGAGGTTTACGGAGCTGAGCGACCGCACGCTTTACGCGCGCATGGAACCGGACCACAATATCCTGCCGCTGGTGGCGGGGCATTTCAAGCGCCGCATGGCCGCTTCTGACTGGGTGATCCACGACGCCCGGCGCGGCGAAGCCGCGCTGTATTTCGGCGGCAAGCTGCGGCTGGCTGAATTAACGGGGGAGCAGAGCCCGCCGCGCTCGGAGACGGAAGCGCGGGTGGCGGGTTTGTGGAGGACTTTCTTCGACGCGGTGGCTATCAAGGAACGCGAGAATCCGCGCGCGCAGCGCGGCGGGGTGCCGCTGAAGTACCGCAGCAATATGCCGGAATTCGACGCGCTGGAGAATCTCAAGCCGCCGGGCGGCGCCTGAGGCCGCTCAGTTGCCGCCGCCGGCGGCGGCGTCCAGGTTCATACTGTCCTGCGCCGTTTTGTTGTAAAGCGCGGCCGCTTTTTTAGCCTCTCCGACGTGCCCCACGGTATTGCGCAGGTAATTGCCGGGAGCGTTGAGCACAGCGCCCAGCTGGCTGCCGCTGGACACGCCCACCTGTTCAGCCGCCGCCACCGGCACCGGCGGCTTAGGCTCCGGCGCGGCCGGTTTCTTTTTGCACGCCGCCGGGCTCAGCGCCAGCGCGGCAATTAAGAACATGCGGTATTTATTCATTGCCCCTCCCCCGGAAACAGTTCTCCGCCAGCAGCCGCTCCGCTATCTGCACGGAATTGAGCGCGGCGCCCTTGTAAAGGTTATCGGAAACCACCCACAGTTGGAATTCCCTGGGCGCGGTAGAGGCCTTGCGCAGGCGCCCGGCGTAAACCTCGAAGGTTTTATTGCCGTGGCTGAGCGGCGTGGGATAGTTCTTCGCGTCCGGGAAAAACTTCAGGCCCGGCGTGTTTTTCAGCTCGGCGGCCAGGGCCCCGAGCGTCCAGGGCCTGGCGGTCTTCGCCCAGATGCCCAGGGAATGGCCGCGCAGCACCGGCACGCGCACGGCGGTGGAGCTTATTTTAACGGCGGGGGAATTCCAGAGCTTCTTCAGTTCGGCCTCCACCTTGTTCTCCTCGCCCGAGCGGCCTTCGGCGTCGAAGCCGCCCACCTGCGGGAACAGGTTGAAAGCTATGGGGCGCGGGAAAATTTCCGGCCGCGCGGGCACGGAGCCGGTCTTAAAATACGCCTTTAATTCTTTTTCCAGCCCGGCCATGGCTGCGCGGCCGGCGCCGGACACGGCCTGGTAGGTGGCCAGGCGCAGTTCCGTAACGCGGAATTTGCGGTGGATGCCGGCCAGCGCCACCGCCGCGCCGGTGATGGTGCAGTTGGGCCCGGCGATCAGCTTTTTCGAGCGTTTAAGTTCGCCGCCGTTGACCTCGGGGATCACCAGCGGCACGCCGGCCGCCAAGCGGAAATGCGCGGAATCGTCGATGCACCACACGCCGGCCGCCGCCAGGCGCGCGGCGAATTTTGCGGAAACCTCATCGGTGGAAACGAAGAAGACCAGGTCCGCTTTTTTCAGCGCGCCCAGCGAGGGCCGCAGGCAGGCGTATTTTTTCCCTTTAAAGGCCACTTCGGCCGGTCGCCGCCCGGAATTGAAGGGGTAAAATTCCCCAACCGGGAAACGGCGGCTTTCCAGCAGTCCCAGCAATTGCCCGCCAACCATGCCCGACGCGCCCACTACCGCCACGTTTATTTTTTTAGTCATGACTCGCCCCGCTTAAATTATTATTGCCCGGCCCGGCCCAGCGCCGGCACCACCACTTCTTTCGAATAGCCGGTATTTTCCAGGTTATCCACCGCCGCCGCGCGCAGGTAGAACATATCACGCGAAATTTCCTCGCGCCCGAAGGTCCAGAAATACGGCGCTTTGAAAAGGTAGCGCGTAACGCGCTGCCAGTCGAATTTGTCGTAGGAGATCTCCAGCCAGGACGCGCGGATATCCTCGCCTATCACCGAGAACGACGCGGTGATGCGCTGGGCGTCCACCTCGGCCATGAAACCTTTGATGAAGACCTTGTACTCGTTGGCCGGGATGAGCTTTACGGCGATGGCCGGCTTAAGCCCGGAAACGGGGATATCGAAAACGCTGTCCCCCGACGGAGGATTGCCTTTTATCGAACGGCTCAGCCAGGTGTCCTCCTCCACGCTCTCGGACTGGGCGGCGGCCACGATGGGCGAACTGGAGGAAGAGGTGAAATACCTCGAAGAGGACCACAGCGCCATGTAATTAGGCTTGTCCGCCGCCAGCTTGGAGAGCGGGACCTCCGTCCAGAACCAGCGGGCGGAATCCACGAACTCCAGGTGGTCGTTGGGCAGCGGCTCGAGCGGGAGGTCTGCCGCGTCGACGAGGAAATAGGTATGGTCGGAATTAAAGACCGGCGCGCTGTTGAGGGCGAGGTAGATCTTGCCGGGCAGGGGCCGCGGGTCCCAGGACATGGGCCAGGACATTATTTTGGCCCGGCCGAGCTTGGCCCCGATGAACGCGCGGGAAAAAGACGAGGCGGCCACGGGCGGCAGCTTCACCACCCAGCAGTTATTGTACCCGACGTACCAGTCGGCGTTAAAGCCGCCGTCGGCGTAAAGGTAATACTTCCCGAGGTTCTTTTCCAGGGAGTGATAGACCGGCACCGGCGACTTGGCGGCGTAAGCCGGGGGTTTTTCCCCCTCCGGCAGGGAAGGCGCCTGGGCCGCGGCGCGCAGGCACAACAAGAACAAGACCGCGAAAGGCGGGAGAAAACGCATTGTCTCCTCGTGCTACTTCTGCAAAATTTGTGTCACCCGGTCCAGATCGTCCAGCGAGTAGTAATGAACGACTATCTTACCATTTTGGGGCCCGGGGCCCTGGCAGATGTCCACCTTGGTGCCCAAGCGCTTCTCCAGCGCGGACTCCAGCTCCAGCACTTCGGGGCTTTTGCGCGCCGCGCCGCGCGCCTTGCGCGGGGCGGACGCCCGGGGGGCGTGGAAAGCGCGCGCGGCGTCTTCCACGTCGCGCACCGTCAGCTTCTCCGCTACTATGCGGTGAAAGAACTCCAGGCGCCGCGCGGAATCCGGCACGGAAACCAGGGCGCGGGCGTGGCCCTCGGTGATCAGGCCGGACTGTATGCCCTGGCGGATCACTTCGTCGAGGTCCAGCAGGCGCATCGTGTTCGAGACGGCGGCCCTGGACTTGTGCACCTTGCGGGCCACGTCGGCCTGCGAGGCGCCGAAAGTCTGCATAAGCTGCTGGTAGGCCAGCGCGGTATCTATGGAATTGAGGTCTTCGCGCTGTATATTTTCCATCAGGCTGAGCCCCAGCTTCTGCTCATCGCTAAGGTCCTTCCTGACTATGGCCTCTATTTCCACCTTGCCGGCCAGCTTGGAGGCGCGCCAGCGGCGCTCGCCGGCGATAAGTTCGTAATAATCGGCGCCGGAATCCTTCCACACGTTAATAGGCTGCAGCAGGCCGTGCTCTTTTATGGAAGAAGATAATTCCTCGATAGAACCTTCCGGGAAATTACGGCGCGGCTGGTAATGATTGGGGCGTATTTTGTCGATAGATATTTTCTGTACTACATCACCGGAAGTGTCATTCTCTTTAACCTTGGTGATAAGGGAGTCTATGCCCCTGCCTAATGCCTTTCTCATAATTCTCCTTAAAAAATAAGCACAATTTATCAAAAGTGCCGCTTAACAAAACATAAAAACGCCCGAGATCTTAACCGCCCATATCATATTCAACGGCGGCGTCTTCATTTACATAAAGATTGGAATTAGCGTAGGTAGCGGTATCCACGCCCCTGCGCCCCAGGAACTCTACCGCCAGCTCTTTATAGGCCAGCGCCCCACGGGAGCTGGGATCGTAGATAAAAATCGGCTGCCCAAAACTGGGCGCCTCCGCCAGGCGCACATTGCGAGGAATTACCGTTTTATAAAGCCGCTCCCCGTAATACTGGGAGATCTCCCCCCGCACCTGGTTGGCAAGGTTTATGCGGGAGTCGTACATGGTTATGACCCCGCCGTCTATTTTCAGCCGGGGATTCAGGGCCTGCTTTATTTTCTCCACGGTATCCACAAAATAGGCCAAGCCCTGCATGGCATAGAATTCGCATTGCACTGGGGTGATAACGCTGTCCGAGGCGGTAAGGGCGTTAATGGTGAGCAAACCCAGGGAAGGCGGGCAGTCTACGATGATAAATTTGTACATTGAACGGGCATCGTCCAGCGCCTTTTTAAGCACCGACTCCCGGGAAAGCTCGCTGACCAGCTCCACTTCCGCGGCGGCCAGGTTCTGGCTGGTAGGAACAATGTCCAGCCATTCCACCGAGGTTTGATGCACGGCCTCCGCTACCGGGGTGCCGCACAGAACGTCGTAAATATTCTTATGCGCTTTTGTAATATCCACACCCAGGCCGGAGGTTGAGTTGCTCTGGGGGTCAAAGTCTATAAGGAGCGTTTCGCAGTCGAAGGCCGCCAAGGCTACAGCAAGGTTAATTGCCGTAGTAGTCTTGCCAACGCCGCCCTTCTGGTTCGCAATCGCTACTATTTCAGCCATATCCACTCCATTTCCTATTGGGTACCGCTATTACCATTTACCAAGAACAGATGTTTCACGTGAAACATCCACCAACAGCGCAGGGATAATTTTACAGTATATATATATTGATGTCAACTTTGTCGAGGGAAACCTGAAGCAAGACACAAGAGGATAGGCCTTAAGCGGCGCTGTTACACCCAGCAACAAGGAAACACAAGTTAGCATAACCCCTTGCCCGGCTAGGAACACCTTAACCCAGACATTAGAAGACAGCCAATTCAATTATACTGCAGACATTATCAAATGACAGAGAAAAGGAATAGGAACCGGATATACCGCGGGATTGCGCAGCAGAGGGAAATACCACATTAATAGGCAAAATACCTGGAACAATACCGGGCAGGCCATTATATGGACTAAACCAGGCAAGCAGGCCAAATATTTGCGGTGAACCGACTTAATTGCGAACCAGCGCCGCATTGAGCCCATTCGCTGCCCCCCCACCAGAGTATTGCCGGGCGCAGATGTTTCACGTGAAACATCTGCATGCCTCAAAGGCAACAAGGGTGGCGGCTACAGCAATGGGGCAGGGGGCGGACATAGGCAAACGGGGTCTATTTACCCAGGGCAAACAAAACCCGCCAATAAGGAGACAGAACAGGCACAAGAGGACAAATGCCCGGCTAGACAAGAACAAACAGGCGGACAGACAAATAGCCAGTGAGGCGACAGATCAAAGCAAAAGGCAGGAATAGCGACACGGAGACATAATTGGCGCTGGCACTTAAACTCCCCTGTCTCCCCCCGCCCTTCCCCACACCATAAACCGCGAATCCTGCCCAGCACCACAATGTTTCACGTGAAACATATGCCCGGTCAACGGTTATATGGGCGGACTCCACAGCAATATGGCGGGACAAACATACACGAACACCCCGGGATCAACCAGAACAAATATACCCAACCGCAGGCAGGCAGGACGGCAACAACAAAGCAGCGCAGCCCGGTCAAGCTAAAACAAACAGGCGCACAGTCAAAAAGCCAGGGCTGGGAGGTAAAGGCGAAAAGCGGAAAAGCAGACAGAGCAGAACAAACACATATTCCATCGCCGCCAAGCTTCAACCTCCCCCCCACCACGCCAAGGCACAAACACGAATCCTGTCTAAGCGCCAGAATGTTTCACGTGAAACACCTTTTTTCTCTTCATGGTATTTTCAACCTGCCCCCAAAAAAATGAACCGGGGAGTCATATATTCCATGTGCGCCACCCCACCCCCGCCAAACACGACATCGCCACAAATTCAGCCATAAGCGGCACGATGTTTCACGTGAAACACTTTTTACCGCTTCATGGTATTTTCAACCTGCCC
>DAOPZW010000063.1:0-15735 GCA_035353595.1 Elusimicrobiales bacterium
CCCTGCCTTTAAAATTCCCCAGGGCTTCCGCCGCTTTCCAGCGCACATCCCGGTTCGTATGCTTCAGCAGGGCGATCAGCCGCTTTTCGGCCCGGGCGTCCTTCAGGCTGGCCATGCCCTCTATGGCGTGCAGGCGGGCATTGTCGTCCGCGCCGTCCAGCGCCTCCTCCAACTCCGGGTAAACGGCAGCGTCGCCGTCCCGGGCCAGGCCCTTGGCGGCAATGGTTTTTACGCGGGCGTCTTTATCCTGCAGCAGGCCTTTCAGAATTTCGCGGTTCTTGCGGCGGTGTTCGGCGCGCAGCTCCGGCTGATCCGCGTCGGCCTGGGGCTCCGGGCCGGCCAGCCGCGCAGCGCCCATGGCCCTCTCAACGGGGTCGGCGCTCTGCGCCTCAAGCTCGGGAGAGACTGCGGGAGCAATGGCCGGAGCGGGAACAACCGCGGCCGGGGCTGAAGGCTCGGGGGAGACGGGGGCAGCGGGAACAGCAGTGGCGGCAACGACCGCGGGAGCGGGGACAGCGGCTGCGGCGGGAGCGCGAGAGGCGGCGGCAGAAATTTTAGGGGCGGAGACCGCCGCTTTTTTTTGCGCGGGCCGCGCCGCAAAAGAAACGGCCGGGCACAAAAATATCAGCGCGCACAAAATGGAATGAACCATACGCGGCGCCCGCGCGCGCGTTGACTTTATAATCTTATATAGCACTAATATCATCGAGTCCAAAGCAGAAAAAACAAACGACACCCCGGCAGGCATGACCGTGCCCGCCAGGACGTTCACTTTAATCATAATATTATAATATAAAAAACGAGTTACAGGAAAGTTAATTTGTTGTAAAGAGTTAATTTCGCGTTCAGGACATAAAAAAACCGCTACGGCGGGAGCCGCAACGGCAACATACAGCGAAAAACAGCGGAAATACCGCTTTTCCATGGTTTCTTCGGCAGCCTGGCAGGCCCGTTCGGGCTCCACAGCTTTGCGCCGCCGGCTTAAGCCGGCTTTGCTATTATCGGATCACAACACAAAAAAGAGCCCCGACCTTTTGGCACAAACGCCGCAACCGCACCGCAACCGCTGCACCGCAACCGCGCTACGCTACGCCAAAAGGCCGGGGCACCGCAACACTAATTCTAACCCCGCTCCACATCCATATTATAGCAGATTATCCGCGCCTGTCAAGGCCTAATTCTTGACTTGTCAAGGCAGCCCCAAGGCCTTCAGCAGCGCCTGGTCTGCGCTGGCCGGCGCCGCCGGGAATTCCCGCAGCGCGCCGTTTTCCACGTCGGGCGGGCAGGGGGCCGGCACGTCGGGCACCAGCCCTTTGCCGTCCAGGTCCAGGCCCGCCGGGGTCAGCAGGCGGGCCACCGTCAGGCGCAGGGCCGCGCCGCTCTTAAGGCGGAACCCGCGGGTGGCGGAAATATTGCCGGCCGTAGCCCCGCCCACGACGGAGGCCCCGCCCCACTCGCGCAGCGCCGCCGCGAAAATTTCGGCCCGGGACAGGGTGCCGGAATCCGTAAGCAGCAGGACCTTAAGCCCGGCGTAAGGGCCCGGCGCGTCCGCAAAAAAAGTCTTGGTGTAGCCGGCATGACGGGAAACGGCCTTAAAGACCGCCCCCGCCCGCGGGGCGAACAGGGCCAGGGCGGAGGAAAGCTGGTCGATGGAACCGCCGTAATTGCCGCGCAGGTCGATGATCACCCGGTTAGCCCCGCCGTCGAGCAGGTCGTTCATTTCGGCCTTCATCCTGACGGCCGCCTTGCCCGCGAAATTAACTATCCGCAGGTACCCGGTCTTTGAACCCGGGATAACGAAGCCCCAGACGGTGGGCATGCCGCCGTAATCCCGTTTCAGCGTGACCTCAAAAGCCCCGCCACCGCGCTTTGTCCCCTTGACCGCAAAGGCCCCGCCCGTGGAGCCGTAAAGCGCGGAGCCGATGGCGTTTTCAGGCAGGCCGGCCACCGCCTGGCCGTTGAGAAAAGCGACGACATCGCCCGCTTTCAGGCCCGCCGTCTCGGCGGGAGAGCGCGGGAAGACCCGCACCGCCACCGCCTCGGCGCCTTGGCGCCACAGCACCAGGCCCGCATTGGCGTTGCCAGGGGCGGCAGGCGACGCCGCGGGCCGCCAGCTGGGCGGAAAAAAGAGGGCGTAAGGGTCGAAAGAACGCAGCACCGGGGGGCCCGACCTGGCCAGGCCGGCCTCCATGCGCTGCAGGTCATATTCGGCGTAGCTGTGCCGGTCGAAAACCCAGGTTATCTCGGCGGGATCGGACGGGGCTTTTTTACAGCCGCACACAAGAAGCGCCAGCGAGAAGAACAGAAAACGATACATTCATCCTCCAAAAAAGTGACCGGCGGCCGGCCCCCCGGGCTCAGGTGCAGCCCGGCGCGCCGAAGGGGATAGAGAACCCGGCGGCATTATCGGTACAGCCTACCTGCTTGCCGTCGGAATCGAAAATAGTCTGAAAACCGTCAGAAGGCCCATAGCTGGTATAGCCGAATTCATCCGTTGTCCCCACACCGCGGGGGTCGGCGCCGGGGAGGGACAAACCGGTCATGTCGTCATCCCCCCCCCCGGGCGGAGCAGCCGGGGGCGCAGGAGGCTCGGAGTCCGGCTCCATGCCCTTGAACATAGAATTCATCATGCCGCTGAACAGGCCCTCGCCGGGATGCTCCTTGGCGTACTCTTCCGCCGCCGCCTTGCTGGTTGCTCTGTCCACGCCGGGCATGGAAACGGCGGACGCCGCCAGCTTTTTGGCGCCGTCCGCGCTGAGGTCCTGTTCGCGCAGGAAATCGGGGATGGAATTAGGATTAACGGAATCCAGGTCGGCCTTCATCTGTTCGCTGTACTGCAGCGTGGTGGAAACCTCGGGATTGGCGTCAAAAGACCTGGCCACCCAGCCCTTGGCCGAGTCCTGCGAGGCGGTGCGCGCCCCGTACACGGAGGCGCGGAAGGCCCCTTTCAGCGATTCCAGGATGCCGGCGCTGCCGCCGGTTTTAGGCGCGGCGGCTTTCAGGTTCTTGCCCTCGGCAGAGACCGCAGCCACGGCGCCCCCTTCTTTGAAAGCCACGGCCTTGGACTGCACCCCGGTTTTCGAGCCCGGAGCGCCCGCCGCCCTGGCGGAGAAATTCCTGGCCTCGAGCCTGGCCGCCATTGATGTCGGCGCGGACTGCCCCTTGGGGCCCTGCCGGCCCCGCTCACCGTCTTCCGGGGCCGCCGCGGCCGCGGTAATGACCGGCGCCCCGTCCCGGGAGGCGGCCGGAAGGTCTTTAGCGGCCAGCAGCGCGCCCGGAACCCGGTCTTTCACCGCTTCCGCCGCCGCAGCGGCTTCGGCCGGCGGCTGTTCCTCTTCGGTAATAAATTCGGCGTTCCTGGCCGAGGCGTCCCCGCTGCTGTACACGGCGCTGTCGGCCGTAACCTGGGCATAGTTGTCGCCGCCCACCAGTTTCTGGGCCGACTGGCGCATGGCGCTGATGGCATAATACCCGCCAGCCATCAGGAACAGGAAAACGCAGGCGAAAGGCAGCCACCAGTAAGTTTTTTTCCCGGCCGTAGAGAGCAGGTCCTTCAGGGACAGGGAAAACCCGGTTTCCGGCTCTTTTTCTTCTTCGCTCATAAATTCCTCCCCGGTCCGCAACGCCGAGAAATAAGCAAAATAATAAACTTTGGTCCGGGGACTGGCTCCTCGCCATCTCCGCAACCAATGCCGCCTTGCAGGCGCCGCCAATGTTATAGCAGAGAAAACCGCAATTTTCAAGACCTGCCTGCCCCGGGCTTTGGGAAACGACAGGCGACAGTTATTATTGACCGCTCAAGTTTTCGGTATCAGGCGCGGCGGCTTGCCGTACTCGGAGAAAATAGCCGCTATTTCGTCAAAATCCAGCTCTTCCCTGGCCAGCAGTTCGGCGGCAAAACGTTCCACTATAGGCCAATTCTCCCGCAGCAGCGCCTCCGTGGCGCGCAGGCGCTCGGCCAGCAGCTCCTGTGTTTCCCGGTTGAGCCGGTCGCACAGCTCATTGGAGCGCTCCGAGGCCGGCAGGGAGGAGATATCGCCTATCACGCCCCCGGTACCCATGCCGAAACGCCACACCATGGCATGGGCGATATTGGCGGCCGACCTGAAATCGGAGGCCACCCCGGTAGAGGTGACGCCGTATTTTATCTTCTCCGCGGCATAGCCCCCCATGTTCAGGTCTATGTCCGCCAGCAGGCTGTTCCTGTCCGGGGCGTGCAGTTCCGCCACGGG
The DNA here is from genome assembly GCA_035353595.1 of Elusimicrobiales bacterium. Lineage (GTDB taxonomy): Bacteria > Elusimicrobiota > Elusimicrobia > Elusimicrobiales > UBA9959 > UBA9959. The sequence goes on from DAOPZW010000063.1 coordinate 4,233, forward strand.
CACCGAATGCACCACCCCCATGGCGTCGCCGCGGCTGATTATGGAAGCCTTGAAGACGTCCTTGGTGGGATGGGTGAGATACAGCGAGGTCAGGTGGCCCGCCTCGTGGAAAGCGGTCATCTCGCGCTCCCTGGGCGTCATGGTGAGCCGGTGCGCCACCCCCAGCTCTATGCGCTCTATGGCGGAGCTGATATCCTCATAAGTTACCATGTCGCGGCTGGAGCGGGCGGCTATGAGGGCGGCCTCTTTTATGATGTTCTCCACCTCGGCCGGGGTCTTGTTCACGGCTTTGCGGGCCAGGCGCCCCACTTCCAGCACCGGGTCGAACTTTATCTTGCCCAGGTAATGGGAGAAGATGGCCGCCCTTTCCTCTAAATTAGGCTTGCCTACGAAGATCTTCCGGTCGAAACGCCCCGGGCGCAGCAGGGCGTCGTCCAGGATCTCCTCCAGGGCGTTGGTGGCCGCGAAAACCACTATATTTACGTCCGAATCCAGGCCGTCCATCTCCACCAGCAGCTGGTTCTGCGTGCTGTTGGTCTCGGAGCCGCCGCCGAAGGCGTCGTGCAGCAGGCGCTTTCGCCCGATAACCTCGATTTCGTCTATGAAAATTATGCAGGAACCGTGCGCCTGGGCGTACTCCCTGGCCTGCTTGAACAGCTTGCGCACGCGGCTGGCCCCCACGCCCACGAAAACCTCCACGAATTCGGAGCCGGAAATGGAGATAAAAGGCACGCCGGCCTCGCTGGCCACGGCCTTGGCCAGCATGGTCTTGCCGCAGCCGGGGGGCCCCACCAGCAGCACGCCCTTAAGGATCTTGCCGCCTATGGCCTTTACGCGCGCCCTGTCCTTTATCAGCTGCACCACTTCCCAGGCTTCGCGCTTGGCCTCGCCCAGGCCCATCACGTCCGAGAATTTCACGTTTACCAGGCCCGCGTCCACCTTGGTTTTCTTCAAGGCGCTCATGCCGCCGGCCTGCATAAGGTAAAGGAAACCCACGAAAATGACGGTATTGAGCACCATCCAGGGCATGCTGGCCACGTTCATGCTTATGATGTAGCGCCGGGTATTCTCCTCCACCCCGGCCAGGTACCAGATGGGAAAGATCACGGCCACTATGACCACCGCTATGATAGACAGCACCAGCCAGTGCTTGCCCAGGAACATTTTAAGTTTCAGCCAGAACATGTTTACCTCAATTGCCGCCGGGCAGCACGAAAGCTATGGGCCGGTCGCGGCTGGGCACGTACTTGATGACCTCCAGCTCCTTGCCGGCCCCGGTCTGGTGGTTGCCCTGCTCCACGCAGATGAACTCGTAGCCGTTCATGCAATCCTCCCCGTACGGGGGCTGGCAGACCACCTGCTTGGGATACTTGCACAACAGCGCGATGCCCCGGGGGGCGGTGGCGATGCGCAGCGTAATGACGTTCCACACCTGCGTGCGCTGCACCTCGAGCGTCATGCTCTTGAGGTTGAGGAACTTGGCCACCGCGGGGTTCTCAAAGCCTATATAGCCCCGCATCTTTTCCTCGATGTCCCTTTTCAGCAGGTCATCGTTGTAGAGGGTGCTGTTCAGGTGGGATTCCAGCTGCCAGCGGCGCGCGGCGTAGAACGAGGCGATTTCCAGCTTCTGCACCAGCACCAGCAGGGCGAAGATCTTGGCCGTAACGAAGACTATGATCAGGAAAATGGGAAAAAGCAGCACCATCTCGGTCATGGCCTGCCCGCGCCGGCGGCCGCTGGCGGCCCGGCCTTTAAACAGCAGGCCCGGGAGCCCTGAAAGCCTGGCGGCGGCGATTATAATTCTTTGCATACTTTGCACTCTTGCCTGCCTGCGCTGTCTACGGGTAAAGCCTCGTCTGGTACTTGGGGGTGGGGTTCGGCCACACGCAGTTATTCCTGGCGCTTACCAGCTGCGGGCACTGGGTGGCTATGCGCGCGTGCACGCAGGGCCGCCCCGTCTCCTTGCAGGCCGCTATCTCGTTGAATTTTACGTTGAAATAATTGGAAGGCGCGTCCCAGCCCTGGAAAACAGGCAGGCCGGTGCCCAGGTTCCTTAACACTTCGTCCTTTACGGTAGCCAGCTGGAACAAGCCTTTCGGATCGGGCTGGTTGCGCATATCCATCGCCGGATCGCTCTTACCGTGGAAGTAGGGGGCGTCGCCCACCGCGGAGTTCCAGCCGCCGGTGTAAACCTTGGCGTGAAACTGCATTTTCTCGATGTAATGATACAGGACATTGCTGCCTTTTGTGAGCTTATTCGCGCCCAAATTATAACCGCTGTCGAGCCCTTCCTGGCCGCAGCCCCCGGGGCTCTTGATGCATTCCGGCGTGCTGGCGTTAAGGTAATAGGATTTGCGGAAGAAGTTGAAAGTTTCGGTCAGGCGGGAGAAGACCGTATACTGCGACTCTTCCACGGTGCCCAGCAGGCCGTAAACCTGCGCGTAGAACAGGTAGGCGTCGGAGATCACCGGCCAGGGGACCTTCAGGGAATTGCCCTGCCCCGGGGTGGTCAGGTCATAAATACCCGCGTCGGTGGTGCCGCTGAAAACCAGCGCGCTGCTCGGGTTTTTATCCGCCACGCCAGCCCGCGCGACCACCCCCGGCTTGAATTTTATCTTCCAGATGGAATCCTCGTCCAGCGCCTTGGGCTCGCCGTAGCAGGCCGTATCGTTCTGGTCGATGGGGAAAGCGCCGGCGTCGTAGAGCACGTCGTAAAGGCAGATAGGGGGCGCGGAATCGTTGTCGTACCCTATCTTTTCTTCAGGGGGGCAGGCGTACCTTTCCCGGAAGATCCTGTAGGGGAACGGGCCGTTCACGTAGGCCGTGCGGTTGAGGAAATTGGTATAGTCGCCCATCTGTATGAAGGCGGCGGAATCGATGGCGAACTGCTGCCGTATCTTTTCCCTGGAGATCTTGGTGGTCTCGAACAGCAGGTAGACGAAAATAAGCAGGGAAGGGATCACCAGCAGCGAAGGCAGCAGTATCTGCCCCCGGCGGCTGCGGCGGCAGGGCAGGACAAAGGAGGACGCTCCTCCCCGGGCCAGCCCGCTTCTTTTTTCCGTGATCCGCATAAAAACCCTCGGCTTACCCGCGGCCTTCAATTTGAAGGCTTTCCCGCGCCTATGATCAGGCCCGCCAGCGTAAAGATCCCGCCCAGCAGCTTTTTGTGAAAAAGGATCACCATTATCACCGCCATGCTGGCCACGACGGCCAGCATCAGCAGGTACTCCACGGTATTCTGGCCGGGCCTGCGCCGGAAGGCGGCCGGGCGCAAAGAAAGGAGGTCCTGCCCCGCCAGCAGGAGGCCACGGCAGCCGCACGCCGCCCTCAACAGCAGGTTTCCAGCCTTCATCCTTATACCCATGTTATAGCACGCAAAAAGCGCGTATTCAAGTATACACTAAAGTTATTTCTTAATTGTTAAAAGAGCGGCAGGCGTTTAAAGCCAGCCGCTCTTCCGGCAAAAGCGGGAACAGAAAGTCCGCTTTTGAACTTCGCCCGCCTTCAGTTGCCGCCTTCGGACGAGATAAGGCCCTTTTCAATGGCCTTGACCACGGCTTCGGTGCGGTTATTGACGCCCAGCTTCTGGAAGATGCTGTTGAGGTGGTTCTTTATGGTCTTCACGCTGCACCCCAGGTCGGCGGCTATTTCCTTATTGCTCTTGCCCTTGCCCAGCAGCGCCATCACCTTTATTTCGGTGGCCGTCAGGGAATCGGGGGCGCTGTCGTAGCCGGAAGTGCCCATCTGGCGCAGGCCCTGGATGAGCTTGCCCATGATGGGCTGCGGTATCATCACGCCCTCGGAGTTGAAGGTCTTGAGCGCGTGCACCAGCTCGGAAGCGGGCAGCATCTTCGAAAGGTAGCCGTTGGCGCCGGCCTGGATGGCCTCGGTGATGTGGGCCTCGTCCTCGTAGCCGGAGAGGATCAGCACGTTGGTCTGGGGACATTCCTTGCGGATGATGCGGGTGGCCGACACGCCGTCCATCTGCGGCAGCTTTATGTCCATCAGGATCACGTCGGGCTTGAGCTTTTTAGCCATGGCGATCACTTCAGGGCCGGTGGAGGCTTCCCCTACCACGGTTATGCCTTTTTCGTCCTCCAGGAGGTCTTTGATGCCTTCCCTGAACAGGGTCTGGTCGTCCGCGATGAGAACCGTAACGGATTTCTTAACTACTGCCATAAGTAGCTCCTTGTCGCTGCCGGAATATTTAACAGCCCGCCGCCCCCGCTAATGATGCCCCTCGAACCCGGGCCCCGCTTCTTTGGCGGGGGCCGCGGCCGGCGACTCTTTAGCGAAAGGGAGTATGAACTTGAAGGCCGAGCCCTTGCCCACGCCGTCGCTCTCCACCAGGATCCTGCCTTCGTGGCTCTGGATTATTTCCCTGGAGATGGAAAGCCCGAGCCCCAGGCGCCCGTGCGGCGACTTGCCGCCGGCCGGCTGGTAAAAGCTCTGGAAAAGTTTAGGCAGGACGTCCGGGTCTATGCCCTCGCCGGTGTCCTTTACGGAAACGCAGACCGATTCCTCGACGGGGCTGACATAGACCACGATCTTGCCGCCGCGCTGCGTATGGCGGATGGCGTTCTCGAGGAGGTTCAGCAGCACCTGCCCGATGCGGCGGCGGTCCGCGCAGACCATTTTAAGGCCGGGGGCGATATTGGTGGAAACGTCGATGTTCTTCTGCTGGGCGCGGGCCTTGGGCCCCACCACCATCTCCTCCACCATCTTGTCCATCTCGAAATAATTCTTCTCCAGGCGGAACTTGCCCTGCTCCATCGAGGCCCAGTCCACCAGGTCGCCTATCAGGCGGGAGATCTGCATGATGCTCGCGCTGATGAAATCCATCTTCTTTTTCTGGTCGTCGCTGGGCTTTATTGTCGTGGCCAGCATCTCGAAGCTGATCTGCAGCGTCATCAGCGAATTGGACAGGTCGTGGGACGCCATCGACATGAACTTGGACTTCATGTTGTTGAGGCTGTCGAGCTGGTTGTTGTTGCTCTTGAGCATGTCGATCAGGCGCTTGTTCTCCTGCTCGAGGAAAAGCTTCTCTTCGGCCTTCTTTATGGAGCGGCGCAGGTGGTTGAAATCGACGGGCTTGATGAGGAAATCGTAGACGGATTCCTGGATGGCCCGCACCGCCGTGTCCAGCGAGGCGTGCGCCGTCATCATCAGGATCTGGCTTTCGGTGTTGAGCTTGCGGATGTCCTTGATGACCTCGATGCCCGTCTTGTCGGTGAGGTTGAAGTCCATCAGGATGACCTGGAAGAAATCCGAGACCACCATCTTCATGGCGGCGGCGCCGGAATCGGCTTCAAAAACCTTGTACCCCTCCATTTCAAGGAGGTCGCGCAGCGTTTCTCTCAGGTGGGCGTCGTCGTCTACGATTAAAATTTTGCTTTCCATAAACACAGGACCGCGGCGGCGCATGACTCCGCGCGCCAATACATTTATACTTAATTTATAAACGGTAGACAAGAAGAATCGGGAACAGGGAAGCCGGGACCGGGGAGCGGAGCGCCGCCGCGCGGGCGCTCAGGCGTTCGCCGGGGCGGCGGGCGGGGGATTTTTTACCACGGGCAGGAACATCCTGAAGCAGGTGCCCTGGCCAACCACGCTGGTCACCTCTATCTTGCCCTTATGGCGGTCGGCCACCTTCTTGACCACGGCCAGCCCCAGGCCGGTGCCGCGCGCCTTGGTGGTAAAGAACGGCGCGAAGATCTTGTCCACGGTCTCCTTGGGCATGCCGGAGCCGGTGTCCTCCACGTCGATGCGCACCTGGTCGGGACCCGCCATCTCGCTGCGCACGTACACTTTGCCGCGCTCAGGCATGACTTCTATGCCGTTCTTGATGAGGTTGCGCAGCGCCTGCGTCATTTCGTCCACGTCCAGGTTCACGACCGGGTTTTCCGGGGCCAAAGTCTGTATGAGCTCGATATGCGCAGGCACCGGGTAGGACATCGTCAGGTCTTCCAGGTAGCTGTTCAGGTTCGTTATCTTGGGGTTCAGCTCGCGCGTGCGGGCGAAACCCAGGATCTCGTCGATGATGCCGTTGGCCTGCCGGATCTCGGACTCGATGATGGAGATATGCTTCACGATCTTGGGCTCCATCGGAACGGAATTCGCGACGGCGGCGGCGGCGTTGAGCTTGGTCTTGATGAAATAGATGGAGTTGTTGATGACCGCCAGCGGGTTGCGGATCTCGTGGCCTACGACGGAAGCCATCTGACCGATGGCGGCCAGCCGCTCTTTTATGATCAGCTCGTCCTGCGCGGATTTCAGTTCGCGGGTGCGCGATTCCACCCGGTGCTCCAGGCTCCGGTTCAGGCGCTCCAGCTCGGTCTTGGCCGACATTATTTCGGCGGTCTTGACCCGCAGGGATTCGCTCATCTGCATGAAGGTGTGCGCGAGGTCGCCGATCTCGTCGTTGGGGATGCTCAGGTCGGGGATGGAGTCGAAGTCACCCTCGCCGAGCTTTATGGCGGCCTCCCGCAGGGCGCGGATAGGCTGCGTGATCACCAGAGATGAGGCGTAGCCCAGGAACAGCACGAAAACGGTGACCACCAGCATCATGCCCCGGGTGCGGCGCAGCATGTCTTCCGAGGCCTGGTAGGCCACGGAAACCGAGCGCTGTATATAGACCACCCAGCCCAGGTCGGTAACCTCGGCGAAAGCGCCCAGCACCTTCTCGCCGGTGGACTCCAGGATCAGCTCCCCGCCGCCGGTCTTGGCGTCGTTCTGCAGCAGGATGCGCAGCACGTCGTCGGGCAGCTTGGCGTTCTGCTTGTAAATTTCCTTCGAGTTGGAATGCGCTATCAGGAAGCCGTTGGAATCTATGACCGCGGCCTGCGTCTGCGTGGCCTCGGGAAAGCCGGTCTTGAGCAGGCTGGACAGCGCCGTAAGGCTCATTTTTGCGAGGAGGGCGCCCACCGGCTGGTTGGTGACGGGGTTGACCACCTGCACCCCCATGGTGATGGCGGGGTAAGAGCCCATATATTTTTCCAGCCCGCCCACGAACTCGCCGCTGCGCATCACCTTGGTGAACAGCGCGTCGCCGGAGAAATCCCGCATCTTCGTCTCGTGCAGGAAGCGGCCGATGCGCACCGTCTCCTGGCCCTCGCCGTCTATCACCGAGATCTCGAGGAACGCCGCGTGCAGCTGCATGATGTGGTTGACCAGGGCCTGCTGCTTGGCCGAGTTCATCGAAGCGAAATCCTCCAGGTGGGCGGCGTCGAAAAGGACGTTGCGGAAATTGATGATGTAGCTGGAAACCGTATCGGCGAAGCCGACCGCCAGGGCCTCTTGGTCGCGCGAGATGGCGCTGTTGAGCGTCACCTGGCTCAGGTTCACCAGGTAGTAGCCCACTATGCCCAGCGGCACCAGGGAAACGATGAGAAAAATTACGAGGAACTTGTAGAACAGCTTTCCTCTTTTCCGCGGAGATTCGGTCATAAAAAATCAAGCGCCGCAACAAATTTCCGGCCCTGCAATGATATTATCGAGAAAACCTGTTACGGAATTATTTCGCGGCCGCGGCCAAACCCCGCGGCGCGCTATTTACCGCTGCAGCCCCCGCCCGGCTGGCCGGGGGGCGGGATCTTCTCGAAACCGGGAGCCTTGGAAAGTTCGGCGACCCCCACCAGCAGCTGCCTGCCGCCCAGCACGAACGAAGGGGAAGTTATGACGCCGAGGCCCGCAGCGAGGGCGAAGTCCTCGGCCAGCATGGCTTTGGCCTCGTTAAAGCCCGCGGTCACCGCCCCGGGGTCCACGCCGGCGGCCTGCGCGGCCTTCTGCCAGTCGGGCGAATTTATCTCGCGGTTGCGCTCGGCCAGGTAGGAGCGGAACTTCTCCGGAAAACGGCGGGCGATAAAGAGCTGCCGGGCGTCTTCCTGCCACTCGGCCTCGCCGTGCAGGCTGGAGAATTCCCAGTCGCCGGCGCCGTTCTTCTTCGCGTCGCCGATAAAATGCAGCTCCACTTTCAGCCCGGGGGGCAGCAGGCCGTTCTTTTCGGCGTCGAAGACGGAGGCCTCCGCCATAACCCCGAAGGGGCAGTGGCTCATGACAAAAACTTCAAGCGTATTTTCCGCGGCCGCCCGGGCGGGATAAAACCCGCCGCGCTGCCGGTCTTCATAGATCAGGAACCCGGCGGTTTCCCTGAAGAGGCCGGCCTTTATCTCGTTTTCCAGCTTGGCCTTCGCGTCGGCGGTGGCCGTGATCACGTAAGCCGGCACGTACTCCAGCCAGGGGAAACGGGACGCCCGTTCAGGCGCGTCGTAGGCCAGGACGGAAGGTTTTATGTCCTCGAAATATTTATCGAAAGCCCCGATAAGCCCGTCGTTCTTCTGCATGCCGGAGCCCAGCACCACCCAGAAGCCCGGCGGCGCGGGTTTGGGCTGGGGCTTATAGCCGGCCGGCGGCGCCAGGCGGCGGGCGGCGGGCAGGGCGGCGTTGACCGCGTCGAAAAGGGGCATCAGGCGCTGGGAACCCGCGTAAGGCCGCCCGTCCAGCAGCAGCGCGGTTTCCCGCACCCCCAGGGCGGCGGCCCTGGCGGCAGCCGCGGCCAGCGCCGCGTCGCCTTCGGCGGCGGTGCGGCGTTCGAGCTCGTCGGGATTCAGGCCGGAAAAAACCGCGGCGTCGCGCCAGCCTTCGGAGGAAGGGCTCATGGAGCGGGCGTTGAGGTAGACCGTCAGCTTCGCCGGGTAACGCTTTACAAGCACCGCCAGGCGCCGGGATTCCGCGAGCTCGGTTTCTCCGCGCTTGGCTGAAAAAGTCCCGTCTTCGTTCTTCGTCACCAGCGGGTAAACCAGCAGCTCGGCGCCGTCCAGGCGGCGGCGCACCGTGTCCGCCAGGAAGAACCACTGCCAGCCCGGCCCGTCCATCGTCTCAAAGAATAACTCCATGCGCCCGCCGCCGGCCCGGACCGGGGCGGCCGCCAAAGCCCCGCCCGCCTGAAAGCAGAGCAGCGCCGCCAGCGCCAGCCGTGTCATTTCCCTTTCCTGCTCAGCAGCTGCCGGATGCGGATGGACAGCTCCTGGATGTCGAAGGGCTTGGTAAGATATTCATCCGCCCCCAGGCTGAAGCCCTGGGTCTTTTCCTCTGCCGACAGGAACCTGCCGGTCATCATGATGAGGATGAATTCTTTCGAGAAATGGCGCAGCTCCTGGCAGATCTGGAAACCGGAGGAGTCCGGCAGCTGGATATCCATGATCACCACTTCCGGCTTGTGTTTCTTGGCCAGGGAGATGCCGTTCTTGGCGTTGCCGGCCTGGAAAGTGGTAAAGCCCTCCAGGTCCATCACCTCGGCCAGGCTCTCGCGCAGGTGGGCGTCATCGTCAATGATCAGAACTTTTTGTGCGGCCATAGTAAACCCTCCGTAAATTATTTGCCGGGAACCAGTTTATACCCCACGCACGGCACGGTATGCACGTAGCGCGCGGCCGTCCGCATCTTGGAGCGCAGCCTGCGCACGTGCACGTCCACCGTGCGCGGCGAACCGAAGTAATTGTAGCCCCAGACGCGCTCGATGAGGTAAGGCCTCGACAGCACGCGGTTGGGCGAGCTCAGGAAGACGTAGAGCAGGTCGAATTCCTTGGCGGTGACCTTGATCTCCTTGTTGCCGATGGTCACGGTGTAGCTGGACATGTTGAGCTCGATCTCGTTGAGCTTGAGGACCTCGTCGGCCTGCACGTTCACGGTGCGCCGCACCACGGCCCGGATGCGGGCCACGCTCTCGTGCAGGTCCTGGCTGTAGCTCAGGCACTCGTCGGCGCCCAGCTGGAAGAAAGCCAGCTTATACGAGATCTTCGGGGTCTCCCGCCCGGCGGGCCCGTGCGGCATGATGGCCTGCATGGTAAGCCCGGAGGGCATATGGTCCAGGACGGTGTCCGGGGACTCGAGTATCGCTATCACCGGAAGGTTCTTGTTCTTGGCCCTGAGGTTTTTAAGGAAAGTCAGGCCTTCCTCGTCGGCGAGGTGCTGGCCCACCATCACCATGTCGAAAGATTTTTCCGCCAGCATGCCCATCACTTCGCGGGACCGGTTCGCCGTGGCGACGGCGTAGCCCTGCCTGGCCAGCATTTCCAGGATGAGCGAAGCCCTTGACAGGTCTTTTGAGGCGAAAATTATGTTGATCTTCACGTTGTCTCCTAAAAAAGCAGGCGCCGGGGTCCGGAGGGGCTGAAAGGCTGAAGCTGCCGGGCAGTCTCACGCTTCAGCGCCCGGGAACTCCGGCGCTTCAGCTCTTTGTTATTCGTGCTCGTGCTCGTGCACTTCTTCGATGTCGAGGATGAAGCCGCGCAGGCCGAGCACGCCGCTGAAAACGTTGTAGAGAAAGGCCGCGAAAACCATTACCGCGGTGGTAATGACGACATAGAGCAGGGAATACAGCCCCACGCTCAGCACTTTCTGAAAAAAGGCCATCGGGACCAGCTGCGGGTCCGGCACGATGAAGAACTTAACCCCGCCGCCGAGGAGCGCGAGGAAGAAGATCACTATCGGGACCGCGGAAACCACCAGCGAACCGACGTTAATATTGCGGACTTCAAGCTTCATATATCCCTCCGTTAAAAAGGCCATCCCGGCGCTGCAGGCGCCCATTGCATTATAATACATTATTTTAGCGCTGTGGAGGCGCGCACGCAGCGCGGCCCCCGGCCGGGAACGCCGGAGGGAAAAGGGCGCGCCGCCGGCGCCCGGTCAGCCGTTAAGGCTGGCCTTGGGATAGAACAGGATCAGCGTGCGGTTGGTCTCGGCCGTCTGGCCCACGTGCAGGATCCGTACATTGTGGTTCTTGTTCTTGAACACGGCCTCGCCTTCCACCGGCCGGTCCGGCATCTCGAAGGCCTGCCCTACCAGGCGCAGCAGCGTCTGCTGCTGGCTGTCCACCACGTCGAGCAGGTGGATGCTCTTGGCGTCCTCGCCGCCCGCCAGCTCGAAATTAGCGTACAGGATGCTGTTGTTCTCGTCGACGACGATCACGTAATTGGTGGACGGCACGGTCATGCTGAGCAGGGAGCGCCACCAGCGCTGCTCGGCCTCCTTGTACGTGCGGTCCCGGTTGAGGATGCCCTCCGTCTCGGCCTTCATCTTGCCCATCAGGCGCGTGATCGAGGAGGCCAGTTCGCCTATCTCGTCGGACCGGTCCGGGAATCCCAGTTCGAAACTCTTCAGCGAAACCCCCTCCACCCTTTCACGCAGCAGCTCCATAGGGGAAAGCACGTAGTGGTGCAGGAAAAAGTAAAGCGGCAGCCCCAGCAGGAACAGCACGCCCAGCGCGCCGAAAACATACTTGCGCATGGCCGAACCGATAAGGATCTCGGCGCCGGCCCGCGACACCATCAAGTTTATTATCCCGAGGATCTCCCCCCGCAGCGTGAACGGGATGGCGATCTCGTACAAGGGCTCCTTGGCCACCTGGCGCACCTTGGGCGACTTCGACAGGTAAGCCTGGTTTATGGCGTCGGTCGGAGGCGGGACCTGGGCCTTATACTCGTCCCAGGCTACGCCCATG
>DAOPZW010000064.1:0-15247 GCA_035353595.1 Elusimicrobiales bacterium
CGTCGAGGCTTACCCGGACCTTTATCCCGTGGCGGCGGATCAGGTCCAGGGCGCCGCCGGGCAGCAGCGTGCCGTTGGTGACTATTATTATTTCGTCAAAGCCCTCTTCAACGGCCGCGGCCAGGATGCCCGGCAGGTCCGGGTGGCAGAAAGGTTCGCCGCCCAGCAGCACCAGGGATTCTACGCCGAGCTTTTTCAGCGAAGACAATATCCGCTTATTTTCCTCCGCGGTCACGCTGCCCTGTTCGGCGTTCCCGGCGTAGCAATGGCGGCATTTCAGGTTGCAGCCGGAGGTGATGTTGTAATACGCGGTGTTTATGCGTTCCTGCCCGTTTTGCGCGCGGCGCTTTATTTCCGCCGGGCAGCCGGATAAGGTCCCGGCCGGGGCGCCGCGCCGGCGGGCGGCGTCGAAACGGTTTTCCCCGTGCTTCCTGAGGCGGGCGAACGCGAGCCGGCGCCTCTCCAATTCGGAACTCCTGAGCCGCGCCGGCCCGCGCTCCCGGTAGGCCTCTAGAAAAACGAGCCTGGAGCCGTCGCGCGAGGCGGCGCGGGAAGACTCCCGCTGCCCGCGCCGGGCGCCGAATTTGCGGGGATCTTCCGTTACCCCGGCCCGGAACCGCCCTTCGCCCGGATATTTCAGTACATATACATAGAACATGGTAGTATCCCGCCGCAGACAAAGCCGCTCCGTAATAACATCCCGCGGGTCCGGCCGGGAACTTACTCCGGCGCGGCCGGGCTGAAATTGTAAGTCCTGGCCTGAAGCAGGAATATCCCGCCGTCGAGGACCGTCCACTCTATATCCTGCGGTAGGCCTCCGAAATAGTCTTCCAGCGCGAGCCCGACAGCGGCCAGGGCTCCGGCCGTTTTCTCGTCGAGGACGGCTTTCCCCGGCTCCGCCGGCGATTCTGTAAGGCCGCCGGCGGCCGCGTGGATAAGCTTTACGCCGTCCCCTGAAAAATTCTTTACGGCTATGCTTTTCGCGGCGCGGTCGTAGACGGCCAGCTCGGGCAGTTTTCCGCCGCCCACCACCCTGGCGCCGGCGCCGGCTTTGCTGAAAATCCCCAGCTTCTCCGGGGAATCGGAGAGGCGCGTCAGTATGACGCCCGAAGTGTCCCCGGAAACCGTGCGCTGGACCAGCACGCCCATCTGGACGCTCTGGTGCCTGATGCCGGTCCGCTCCCGGGCCAGGAACGCGGCCTCATTCCAGACCGAGGCCCAGACCGCTTTTACCGCCTCCAGGAAGGCGTCTTCGGCCACTACGTTCGGAACGGTGGTGTACAGGCCCGCGCCGGAGAAGATCGGGAGGTCTTCGGCATTGGCGGAACTTCTGACATAAACTCCTCCCGTCCCTTTCAGCTCCCGGAGCCGGGAAAGCAGCGCCGGCGCCAGCCCCGGGGGCAGAGCGGCTTTTTTGAACGCGTCGCGGAGCCGTTCGAGCGCCGCCGCGCGCCACGCCCCGTCGGCGTAAAGCCGCGGGTCCCCGAGAAGTTCGCGTATCCGCCCGTCAAGGCCGGCGTGCCTGATAAATCCTGCGTAATAGTAGAAGGGGATACAGAAGCCGGGGGCGACGCTGAAGCCGCTTACGCCGGAATTGGCCGCCTCTCCGAGATTCGCGGATTTTCCGCCGCAGCGGACGGAATCCGGGGCGCGCTGCCGGGAGAGGTCGGGCAGCCGGCGGTCGCGCAGGTCGGACGGGAGCCAGATCGGTTTGACCGGGACTTCGCAGGTCAGGGCCGCGGCTTCTTCTTCTGTGGCCGGGCGGAGGGTAAAGCCGTCCGGGCGGGCTTCAAGGCTTACGGCCTTGCCGACCAGCGGGGCCAGCGAGACCTCCGCCCCTTCACGATACACTACGGGCGCGGAAAAACCGGCGGCAAGCACCGCCGCGTGGCTAGCGGCGGAAACGGCGGTATAGAAGATCAGCCCGCCGGCGTGGGGCAGGGCGACGGAATCTTTTTTCGCCAGAATGATGTCGGAGGAGCAGGCTTTTTCTCCGCCGCCCTCGCGCCTGAGCACGCCCAGCGCCCTGCCGGGGATCACCGTGTTCTCCGCCAATATCTTTGCGGATTCCAGCGGGGGCTGCGGCCCGGACAGCGTGAGGTGAAAGCTCCGCCGCAGGATCCCGGCCACGGAAGTTATGTCGGTGCCGCCCCTGCTGAACCCTTTATTGTTCCAGACGCTGAAGACGTACCTGTTCCCGGTAGACGCCTTCTCTATGGACCCGGCCAGGAACCTGGGAGCGGCGGAATAAAGCGTGTTCTCGTTGAAATCCCTGCCCAGCGCCACTTCCAGGAAAGCGTCCGCCATGAACTGGTAGTGGTCCCGGTACCTGCCGGTGTTGATGAAGTAGGTCTTTTCTCCCTCGTCGAGGTCTATCAGGTAGAGAAGCTGCCGCTCCCGCCCCAGCAGGCCTATGGGCGGGCCGGACATCGCGCGGAAGTCGTTCTCGCCGGCGATCGCAGGCAGGAAAGCGGGCGGGCCCGCGGAAAAAGCCGGAACGCGCAGCGCGCACGCCAGCAGCGCTGCGGCCAAAAGGCGGCTCATGGGGCGCCTCCCGCTTCGCCGCGGCTGTCGTTCTCATTCGCCTGCAGGATTGCGGAGCAGGCGCCGGCTCCGGAAAAAACGGCGCGACAGGCGGGAAAACGGCAGGATCTTCCGCCGCTTTTAATGCCGGCGGCGAGATCGGCTTTGCCCAGGCACCTGGCGTAGCCCCACTCCTCGCCTTTTAATTCCTCGCAGGCCGCATCGCCGGGAACGTACAGGCTTGTGCGGCACAGCAGGTTGAAATCATACGGGTTAACCCCGGGCGGGAGAAAATCGCCGTAAGATAAAATGGCGCACACCGGCATATAGCCCGCGCGATAGGCCCTGCTGAGCAGCGCGAAAGCCCGCGAATTCTTTCCGGCGTCAAGAATATAGGGGAGGCGGAAGTCGCTTTCGGCTGCGGGGTCCTTTCCCTGCACGGCATTTAAAACAAAAAGGGAAAAGTTGTAAAAATTCAGGCAATCGCCGGCCGCGCTGTTCCCCTTGGGGCCTTCCAAACCCTCGAGCGTCCGGCAATGGGCGGGGTTTTTCTCCGCTATGGAAAGGCACTCCGCGTATTCTATGCTGCGCAAGGCGGTCCGGCATTGGCCGGCCGCGGCATAGCCGTGCGCAGCCGTCCCTGAACAGCCCGCCGGCGCGGGCCTGGCCGCGGCGGCCTCCGGAAGATCCGCTGCGCGGGACAAAGGGGCGAGCGCCAGCAGAACAAGCAGGCTGAGAAAAATATGCGCTTGTTTTTTTGCCATTTTTCGGGAGAGCCCCTGTTCATTCCTGCGGAGGGCGGCTTCAGCAGGCCGGGGAAAGTTCCGGCGCGCGGGTGCGGCGCCGCCTGCTTTCAGCGGCGGAGCCTGGACCGCCGCCGTCGCCTGTTGGTTCCCTGTATTGTACAAAAATTTTATTTAAGATCTCTTTGCCCGCGCCGGTCCGCGCCGGTCCGCCGTCCCGGCCTTTGAAAAAACAGCCGCATGATCTTTTATCTTTACGGGAATGCGCCGATTTTTGTTATTATAGACTGAATTACCCGCCGGCCGCCGCGGGTGCCCTCCGGAAGGGGAAACGTCCGCAAGCCGCTCTCCATAACAGAAGCAGAAAATGAAAACATCCATAAGCCCCGCGACAAAAAAGGAAATAGCGGTTCTTGGCGCCAACCCGCACAGGCTGGCGGTGCTAAGGCTGATATACAGCGATAAAAAACGGGCGGCGGCCCTTGTGCGGCGTGTAAAGCGGGAGACGGAACTGCTGCTGGACGATTCCGAGGCCAACCAGCTGCTCACGCTGGTAAGGGACACGCATAAGATAAAAGGGGATATCGCGGAAGCGGGGGTGTACAAAGGCGGGTCCGCAAAACTTATCTGCGAAGCCAAGAAGGGGAAAAAATTGTATTTGTTCGACACTTTCAACGGCTTGCCGGCGCCGGGCCGGTTCAGCCGGGGGTTGCTGAAAGCCGGCGCGCTGAAAGCGTCTTTTGAAAAGGTGAAAGAATATCTCAAAGGCTACCCCGGGGTTTATATTTTCAAAGGGGAGTTCCCGCGCGGCTCGGCGGCGGTTGCGGGCAAGGCTTTCTCCCTGGTCCATCTGGACGTGGATACTTATGAGGGAACCCTCTCCTGCCTGAAATTCTTTTACCCGAGGCTGGCCAGGGGCGGCGTGCTCCTGGCGCATGACTATCTTTGTCTGGCGGGCGTTAAAAAAGCCTTCGGCTTTTTTTTCAGGAACAAGCCTGAAGCCGTGATCGAACTGCCGGGAACACAGTGCATGCTGGTAAAACTCTGATCCGGCGCGCCGCTTTTTCTTCGCGTCGCTGAACCGCACGGCGGGCTTATGGCTAAAGAATTTACGTCCGGGGAATACCGCAGGCTGACCGCGGCGCGCGACAGGCTGCTGAGGGCCTGCGTTTCAAGGGGCGCCGCCTATCTGCAGGGGAACCGCTCGAAAATATACACCGGGACATTATCGCCGGGCTGCCTGCGCTGTTCCGGGGGCACTTTCCTGTGCCTGTTCCTGACGGAAAAATGCAGCAGGTCCTGTTTCTTCTGCCTGCAGGACAGGTCCGGGCCGCAGGTCCGGGAATATGAAGCCGTCGAAATAATGAACGGTTCCCGGTTCTCCTCCCCTGAAGACTGCATAAAACACCTGCGGTGCCTGGGCTACCGCGGGGTCGGTTTTTCGGGAGGGGAACCGTTCCTGGAATTTGAGAAGCTGCTGCGGTACGTAAAAAAGATCCGGTCGGCGTTGGGCGGAGGCATCTATATCTGGGCCTATACCAACGGCGACCTCTCGACGGATAAAAACCTCAGGGCCCTCGCTGCGGCCGGTCTGGACGAGCTGCGGTTCGACCTGAGCGCCAGGAATTACGACCTCGCCCCGGTCCGGCTGGCCGCCCGCCGCGTCAAAACCGTTGCCATTGAAATACCGGCCATCCCGGAAGATCTTAATACCGTGGTTGCGTTGCTTCCCGAATTGCGTTCCCTGGGCGTAAAGCACCTGAATCTTCACCAGCTGAGGTGCACCAGGCATAATTTCCGGGCCTTTGCGCAGCGGGGATACGCCGTAGTCCGCCCGAAAGCTTCAGCCGAGACTTCCGTCCCGGAGTCGGAAATAACCGCTCTTAAGATCATAAAAGCCGCGCTGGACGGCGGGGGCGGCCTGGCCGTTAATTATTGCAGCAGCCTTTATAAGGACAGGTTCCTTACGCGGACGGGGCGCGCCAGGCTTGCGGCCTATCAGGCCGGGAACGGCGGCGGATCGCCGGAGGAGGGCGCCCCGACCGGCGCCGGGCTGCTGCGCAGGCTTTACTGGGAGGGCGACCCCCGGGAACTGCGGGCCGCCATGCGGCGTTGGAACCTGGAGGCGCCTGGTTCCTGTTCCTTGTCCGGAAGCCGCTTGTTCCTGCAGCCTCGTCTGCTGGAACGCCGTGAGCTGCAGGACAAGACCGTGACTGCCGCGTATCACTATGTCTTTCTTAAGAGGAAAGGCCCGTCCGGGGGCGGCCCTTTCCCCGGAAATGCTCCGGGAAGGCCGGGGATCGTAGAAAGCGCTACGCTGGCGGAAGTGGCTTTGCCGGACCGCGTTTCCAAACTTCTGTTCAAGGGGCTGTTCCTGGACGGGCTGACCGTGGAAGAAGCGGCCGGGCTTGCCGCGGACCAGGCGCCGCCGGGGCGCGGCCGCCTTCGGTCGCTCAAAGCTTCCGGCCAGTTCCGGGATAAATTCGAAGATTACGAATTCCTGTCCGGAAAATTGCCGGGCTATTCCGGATCCGCTGGCGGTATCAATGCCGGGGTTTAACCTTTCGCCCGCAACGCCCGCCCTCCGTTATTTAAGCTCTTTTTTCGCCCGCGCCAGGCCGGGCCAGGCCGCCGGCGCGTTGTTTACCGTCCAGAAAAGGGTTTCGTCCGCTTCCCCGGGCCGGCCCAGGGATCTCAGCAGTTCATAGGCTTTAAACGACGCTTCGCTGCGCAGGAAGCCGTTGGCCGGGCCATCGCCGGCCGCGCCGGCGGGGGCGGCGTAAGCCGCGTTGCGGCAGGCGCGCAGCGCCGCCTCTTTTTTGTTTTCAGCCGCCAGGCGGGAGCAGAGCGCCAGGAGTTCCGCGGGCGCGCCGCCCCCGGGCTCCGGGGCCGGCCGCTTTTGCGCCAGTACGGCCTCCGGGATGCTGCCGGGGGGAAGTTTTTTCAGCAGTTGCTCCAGCTGCGTTTCCGAAAGGGAATATGTCCCGCTGTGGTATTCCCCTACGCCCTGTTTCGCCAGCCAGTCGAGGCCGCTTTGCGCGGAGAGCAGGCCGCCGTCCTTCGCCTCCCTGGCCAGGGCGAGGCCCAGCCAGGCGGAGAAGTTGCCGGGCTCCAGCAGCAGGGCGGCTTTAAACTTGGCGATCGCCAGGTCCAGCCTCCGGGCCGGGAGGGCGTGCAGCGCGGACGCGTTAAAAAGCCATCTGCCGCTGGTAACCAGGGCGGCGGCCTGCTGGTCGAGGCCGTAAGAAAAATAGCTGAAAACCTCTTCCGGGCCGGAGAACCGCCGCCGCGGGGGTTCGCGGTAGATCTCCGACAGCTTGCCCGCGAAAGCTTCCGCCAGCAGCAGGTACCCGTTCATGTTCGGATGGTGGCCGTCCGAAAAAAGACCGTTCCCGGTAAGCCTGTGCGGAGAATTGCGGGCGAACAGCTCGACCGCGTCCACCAGGGGTACGGAGAGCTCCGCCGCAAGTCCGCGGATAAAATCGTTCTGGAGGGTCGTCGCGCGCCTGAAATTGTCGGGAGCCGCAAGGTCTACGGCTTCCCGGTAGTAGCGCTCGGCCTCGCCGTAGCGCCCCAGCGCCTGGCAGCATTTTCCCGCGCGGTACGCGAGGTACGCTCCCAGCCGGGGATATTCCGCGGCCCGCTCCGAGTAGTAGGAAAGCGCCTGCGCTGCGCCGCGGCTTTTCTCCAGTTCCAGCCCTTTTTCCAGTATGGACGCCGCCCTGTCCGGGGGCAGGTCCGGCCACGGAAGCAGCCCGGGGTCTATATCCGCTATGTTCGAGGGCACAGTGGCGATAACGGGCACAAGCCCGTTCTCCAGGCTCATTTCCACGATATGGCGCAGGTGGTGTTCGTACGTGTCCAGGGTCCTGACTCTCAGGAAGCGGAACCGTTTCTCCGCGTAAAACAACAAGTCGCGCAGCAGCATGGAGCGGCTGAGGACCTTCTCCCGGAAGCGCTCCGGCGCCGGCATTCCCCTGCCCGTTCCCGCGTCGCTGTTGCCGGTATAGATGAGGACCGCGCCCGGCGAGGATTTGTCGCGGGTGCGGAGCGCGCGCTCAAAGGACGCCGCCTGCGGATAAACCGAGTCTCCGCGCCTGGCCAGATCGAATTCCCGGATGGGCCTTCCCTGCAGCCGGCCGCTGAACATGCTGTTCACCAGGGCGGAAGGGGTGATCCCCGGGTCATAGGGCTCGCCGGCCATGCTGGATTCACCCACCGCGTAAAGCGAGAAATACCCGGCCTGCCCGGCGCGCGCGGCCCAGAGGCGCTTGCAGGCCCAGAAAGCCCGGTACAGCGTTTCCCCCGCCGCGCCAAGCGCGAACAGGGCCAGCGCGGCGCCCAGCAGGAGCCTGCGCCGGCCGGAGCCACGGCCGCCGCGCGGGGCGGGCGCCTGCTGATCTTTGCTGTGAATGTCTGGAGCCATATATGGCCGGCGTAAATCCCCCGGCAGTTAAGGTTATGATACAAAATAGCCCGCCCCCGGCAGGCGCGCCCGCCGCCGTAAACTTGTACAATGTCAATTATGCCTGTGCCAAAAGGAAAAAAGGGCGCCTTTAACCTGTTCAGGGCCGCGCGCGGCCAGAAGGCTGAAAAGACCCTGCTGATAATGACGGGGACCGCCTGCGACAACGATTGCGTGTTCTGCAGCGCGCGCGCCATTCCCGAAGCGGAAAGGACTACGGCGGAAATAGCCGCCGCGCTGGCGCTGAACCGCAAAGCGTACAAACACGTGGAGTTCGTGGGGGGGGAGTTCACGCTGCGCCCGGACGCGCCCCTGCTGCTCAGGCTCTGCCGGAAACTCGGCTATACCAGCGCGGGCATCGAGAGCAACGGGAAAACGTTCGCCCGGCCCGGCTTCGCCGGGAAGCTCGCGGCCTCGGGGCTGGACTGGGTTACGTTCTCGATACACGGCGCCAGGCCCGGGACTCACGACGCGCTCACGCGCGCGCCGGGCGCGCACCGGCTGGCGATGCGCGGGCTGGCGGCGGCCTGCCGCGCGGCGGAAAAGCGGCCGCTTTCGATAAGCGTGAATTACGTGGTTACCCGCCGCAATTTCAGGGAGATGCCTGCCATGGCGGCGGCGGTCGCGCGGCTGGGGCGCGTGGCTTCGCTCTGCTTCTCTTTCGTCCGCCCGGTGGAAACCATCTCCGACAGCGCCTTTAAACGGCTGGTCCCGCGCTTCAGCGACGCGCGGCCTTTCCTGGAAAAAGCCATGGCGTTCCCGTTCGTGACCGCCAGGAGTTTCCCCCCGTGCCTGGCGGACGGCGGCAGGATAGAGGACCACAGGGAAAAGCTGGGGGTAATAAAGAATTACGGCGCCCTGGAGGACGGCAATTCCTGCTACGGGGCCGTCAGCGGGCTGCTGTGCAAGCCCGGGCCCTGCGCCGCCTGCGCGCTTTCCGGCTCCTGCCTGGGCATCTGGAAGCGATACGCGCAGCACTACGGGACGGGCGAGCTGCGCCCGGTCCGCGCGGCCCGGCGCCCCGCGGGCAATATACTATAATTGGTTAAGCCGACCGCGCCCGGCCGTTCCGCATGCGCGGCCCCGTTTCACCGTCAGCAAGAGACCGCCGCTATGACCAAGCTCAAAGCCCTTTCCGCTTCCGCCGCCTCGAAGAAATACGGCTGGCCGCGCACCAGGCCGAAGATCTGCGAAGTCACCATAAATTTTGAATGCAACGCCCGCTGCGTTTTTTGCTACAGCCCGCATTCTCAGCCGGCCTGGCAGAAGGGAAGCCTGAGCCTGAAGGAGATCGGCGGCGCGCTCAAGCGTTCCCGCCTGGAGGGGGCGTGGCTGGCGGATATCCTGGGCGGCGAGGTCACGCTGCGCAAAGACCTGCCCGAGATCGCGCTGCTGGCCCGCAAGCTGGGGTACACCGCGGTGCAGATCACCACCAACGGCATGCGCCTGGCCGCCCCGGATTACGTGAAGCGGCTGATAGATTCCGGGATAAACGTTTTCCGGATGTCGCTGCACGGGGACCGGCCGGAAATACACGACGCCATCGTCGGCGTCAGCGGCGGGTTCCGGCAGACCACCCGGGGCCTGGAGAACGTGCTGCGGCTCGGGGCCAAGGCCGGGATCAATCACGTCATCCTGCCCGCCAACTATGAGCTGCTCCCCGGCCTGGTAAAATTCACCTCCGACAATTTCGGCCTGGACGCCTACCTGTTCATCTCGCCGCATTACCTCGGTTCGATGAAGACCAACGGGAGCATCTACAAGATCTCCTACTCCCGCTATATGCCCTACCTGAAGAAGGCGCTGAACATCTTCGAACGAAAGGGCCTGACGCTGGAAAGCCCCTGCCTGAGCAATTTCGTGCCCTGCGTGCTGCCCGGTTTCGAGAACCTGATGGCCGAGTGGCAATACCAGAAAGAGGACGACCTGCTTTACGTCCCCAACCAGGCCCCGCTGGAAATTTACAAGATGAAGGAAGCCCAGCGCATGAAGGTCAAGCGCTGCCGGGACTGCGTCTACGACCCGGTCTGCATGGGCTTCGAAAGGGAATATTACAAGTATTTCGGGGGCGGGGAGTTCGTCCCGCTCAAGAAGAAGCAGACCTCGCTCCGGCTCAAAACTTTTTACGCCGGCTAGCCCCTGACGATGATCCTGAAAGAGATCCAGAAGCTTAAGATAGCCCTGACCACGGACTGCGTCCTGGCCTGCCGGCACTGCCGCGTAGACAAAGCCGCCGGGCTGACCGTAAGCTTCCGCGACGCCGCCCGGGCGGTGGACCTGCTCATCCGCTCCCCCGGCGATTCCAAAAGGCTGGAGCTGTACGGCGGGGAGCCGTTCCTTAAATTCGCCCTGCTCAAAAAGATAACGCTGTACGCCAGACGGCGGGCGGGCGCCGCGGGCAAGCCGCTGTCCGTCTCGGTGGCCTCCAACGGGCTCGTCCTGGACGCGGAGCGGCTCGGGTTCCTCCGGAAAAACCGCGTGAACCTTTCCATCAGCGTGTCCGGTTCCGCGGAAAACCACGACAGCTGCCGCGTGTACCCCGGCGGCCGCGGCAGCTACGGCGACCTGCAGAAAAAACTGAAGCTGGTGTTTTCCGGGCTCGATGCGCGGGACGTGGTGGCGCTGGAGTGCGTCGCCCCCGCCGGCGCCGCCGGCCTGGCCGGCGACCTGCGCCGGCTCGCCGCCGGAGGGTTCAGCGTCATCAATATCGAATGCGTCCACGGCCGGCCCTGGAGCCGCGCGTCCCTGGCCGCCCTGGACCGCTCGCTGCGGGCTTTTTCCGGCTGGCTCCTGAAGTCCGTCAGGGCGGGGCGGTACGTGGCGCCGGAGCCTTTTTTGGAATTTTTCCGTACGAAAGGCGCCGGGCCGGTCCTCGACTGCCCCCTGTACAGGGACCTGGAGCTTTATCCGGACGGGACCCTTTCTTTTTACCCTTTCGCGTTCATAGATTACCCGGCGGTGAAACGGTCCGTGGCCGTCGGCTCCGCCGCCCGCGGCCTGAACCGCCGCTACGCCGGCTGCTATCCCGGCTGCGGGCTGTGCGGCGGCTGCGTAAGGGAGTACTATGTCATAGGCGGGCTGTCCTCGGGCGCGCGCGCCTACACGCTCAGGACCGGCGCCCTGAAAAAAGTCTTCCTGGAAGTAATGCGGCGCGCCGGCACCGAAAAGATCTTTAAAGATTACGCGCGCTGGCTGGCGGAACTCAAAAGCAGGGAGTATATAAAGAGCCGCCACGGGGCGGTGGCATAAATGGCTTCCGTGAAAAAACCGGTCACCATCCTCGAAGCGGTAAAGAAGTTCGGCTGGCCGGAGCCGGGCTCGAAAATAATTTCCCACGAGGTGCTGCTGGGCGAGCGCTGCAATGCCCGCTGCCTGTTCTGCTGCGCCAAGGATATGAACAAAGCCGCGGCCTGGCTGCCCTACGGCAAGCTGCTGGCGGAACTGGACGCGGCCCGGGCGAGGGACGCCTGGCTGGTCACTTTCTCCGGCGGCGAAGCAACTCTCTACCCGCACCTGGAGCGCGCGGCGCGCGCGGCTAAAAAAGCCGGTTTCCGGTCGGTGCAGCTGCTCACCAACGGGTTCAAGCTGGCGGAGCCCGCTTACGCCGCCCGCCTGGCAGCGGCCGGTTTCGACGAGATCAAGGTGTCCATGCACGGCGTGGACAGCGCCACCCACGACCGCCTGGTAGGCGTGCCCGGCGCTTACAAAAAAGCCCTGAAGGCCGTGGCCAACCTGAACCGCCTGGGAGTCAAGGCTTCTTTCAACTTCGCGGTCACCCGGGCCAACTACCGGCAGATGCCGCTGTTCGCCAGATTCGCCGGCACCGAACTGGGGCTGACGGGCTTCTGCTACATGTTCAGCTTTTACGCGGGCGCCATGCTCGAAGAAAATAACGGGCTCAGCGTCTCCTACGCCGAGGCGCTGCCTTATCTGAAGCATGCGCTGGAGTATATGGCGCTCAGGAAAATAACCGTCGAGTCCAAGATGCTGAGCAATTTCCCTCCTTGCGCGGCGCCGGAATACGCCAACCTTATGAGCGACTGGGGGGCGGCCTCGCCGGAGGCGGGCTCCAGGGTTTCCCGCGGCGCCCGGGCCCGCCTGATGCCGGTTTTTTATTCCTCCAGGAAAGTTAAGCCCGGGTCCTGCCGCGGCTGCGTAAATTACGCTTGCTGCTACGGGGTGGACGCCGGTTACCTGGACCGCTACGGCTCCGCGGAATTCCGGCCGCTTAAAAAGATGCCGAAAAAATTCCCGCTGGTCCCGCTTTACCCCTGAAACCATGGACGCGCCGCTGGAAAAGATAATTTCGCTCATCCATAACGTCCGCTTCGGCGGCCTGCCCACGCATTACCCGTCCATCGCCGCCTGGGGGACTTCCGCCGCGGCCCCGCTGGACGCCGCGCGCGCCTGGAAGGCCTGCTTTAAAAAGCAAGGCGGCCGGCGGCCGGCGGGCATTTACCTGAACGTGCCTTTCTGCCGCGCGAAATGCGGCTTCTGTTTTCTCGATATCGTGCCCGCCTCCGGGCCCGCCGCGGCGCGGCAAACGGAGCTTTTTATGCGGGCGGCGGAGGCCGAGATGCGGCTGGTCTCGGGGCTTTTCCCCGCCGGGGGCATAGGCAGCGTTTACATAGGCGGCGGTACCCCTAATATCCTTACGGCCGCCCAGCTCGGCCGCCTGCTCGCCGGGCTCAGGGCTTCTTTCGATATCCTCCCCGGCGCGCAGATCTCGATGGAGGCGAACCCGGACCTGCTGGACCAGGCCAAGCTCGGGGTCCTGGCCGCCGGCGGGGTCAGCCTGCTGATGCTGGGCATACAGAGCTTCAGCCCGGCCGTGAACGCCGCCAGCGGCCGGGTGCAGGACGTCTCAAGAATAAAAAAAACTTTTTCCCTGATCCGCGCGGCCGGGATCAAAGAAGTGAACGCCGACCTCCTCTGCGGGCTGCCGGCGCAGACAGAAAAGAGCTTCCTTTCCGACGTGGAAAAACTGGCCTCTTTCCGCCCTTCGCAGATACACCTGAACCGGATCAAACCGCTGCGCGGGAACCTGGAGCCCGCCAGGAAAGCGGCGCTGACGGCCTGGCAGGCGGCCGGCCTGCGGCTGCTGGAGCGCCGCGGCTACAAGGCGCTGGACGAAGAGTCGGCCAGCCTTGGCGGCGCGCATAATATCCAGGGAGACTATAAGTTCCAGGTCGGGGCCTCCCTCATCGGCCTCGGGCCCGGCGCGCTGTCGCACGCCTGGGGCGCGATGCGCTACCAGAACCTGTCCTCGCTCGGCGCCTATGCGGAGGCGAGCCTTTCCGGGCGCCTGCCCGTCATGCGCGGCATAAAAATAACCGCGCAGGACGAACTGCGGCATTTCCTGCTCAATGAACTCCTGCACGGGGCGGAAGTTTCGGGCGCTTCGGTCGCCGCGGCTTTCGGCTCCGCCGGGGCCGCGTTCTTCCTTAAGCTGGCGGCCGGGCTGAGCAAGGCCGGCGCGCTGCGCCGCCGGGGCAGCGCCTACGCGTGCCCGCTGGAGAGCGGCGACTGGCTGCGCGTGACGGCCGCGCTGTACGCGGAGAAACATTTGAAAAACATCGCCGGCATGTATTTCCCCGCCGCCAAAAAAGGATAACATGCCTATCCCGCCGATCGTCCCTTACAGGTTTAATTTCTCGCGCGCCGGCCGGAAAGTCCTGCTCTCCAACGAGTTCGGCGGCTGGAGCCTGGCGTCGCCCGCCGGCTTTGAAAAACTGGTTTCCGGAAAGCTGCGCGGCGGCCCGTTCGCGCGCGAGCTTTCCGAAAAAGGTTTCGCCGCGAACAGGATGGACCTGGACGGGCTGGCCGCGGGCCTGTCCGATAAATTGCTGGCCGGCTGGCGCGGGCCGCATGTCCATATCGTAGAGGTTACGCGCCGCTGCAACTCGGCCTGCCTTTACTGCGGCGCGTCGGCCGCGGGGCGGCGCGCGGCCGGGCTGGATATGACCCCGGCGACCGCCCGGAAGACGCTGGATTTCGTGTTCTCCCTGGAGACGCCCTCTGTGATGTTGGAGTTCCAGGGCGGGGAGCCGCTGCTGAATTTCGGGATGGTGCGGTTCCTCGTGGAGGAGGCTCTGCGCCGGGCGGAGGCGGCGGGGAAAAAGGTCCACTTTTCAATAGTGACCAACCTGACCCTGATGGACCGGGAGAAATTCGACTATCTGGTTTCCAGGCGGGTCACGGTCTGCACTTCACTGGACGGCCCGGCCGCGCTGCACGACCGCGCCCGCCGCAAGGCCGGCGGTTCCGCCCATGCCGCCGCGGCCCGCTGGCTGAAAGAATTCGCCGCGCTGGCCGGGCGGGACCCGGCGGCCGAGATGCCCAACGCCATCTGCACCGTCAGCGCTTTTTCCCTGCCCCACGCGCGGCGCATCGTAGACGAGTTCGTGCGCCTGGGGCTGCTGCGGGTGCAGCTGGGCCCGCTGGAGCGGCTGGGGCGCGCCCGCGCGGCCTGGAACAGCCTGGGCTGCGGGCCCGCGGAGTTCCTGGCCTTTTACGCCGCGGCCCTGGAGCGCATCCTCGAGCTCAACCGGCGCGGGGTCCCCGTTTACGAGAAGGGCGCGCTGATGTACATCAAACAGATCCTGACCGGGCGGCGGCCCAGGTACCAGAACCTGGACCTCGGCGTCAGGCTCGGGTACGCTTTCGACGGTTCCGTTTACGGCTCCGACGAGGGGCGGCTGCTGGCCGCGGCCGGGGACGGGTTCTTCAGGCTCGGGGACGTGCGCCGCGATACGTTCCGGGGCATCCTGAAAAAACCGCTGGCGCGCGCCTTCCTGCTTTCGGCTTTCCCCGAGCTGTGCCAGCCCGCCTGCGCCCGCTGCGTTTACAGCCCCTGGTGCCGCGTTATGCCGGCCTACAATTATTCGGTCCAGGGCGGATTCTGGGGAAACATGGCCTCCAGCCCGCGCTGCGCGGTGCACAAGGGCATATTTGATATTATATTCGCTAAGCTGCAGGACCCGGAAACGCGCGAGATCTTCGAGCGCTGGAGCGACACGTACGCCTGAGCCCGCCCACGGATAATAAGTGACCGAAATGAAATTGACGCCCTTCTGCTTTGAACCGCTTTCCGGCGGCGTGCTGGTGTCCAACGCTTTCGGCGGCTGGCTGGCGCTGACGAAGCGCGAGTTCGGCAGCCTGCGGACCGGGGCTTTTTCCCGGGATGGCCGGCTCTGCGCCAGGCTTGCGGACGGGGGGTTTATCCGCGGGCGGTCCGACGCCGGGGAACTGGCGCGCGACTACGCCGGGCTCTGCCGGCACACGTTCAGCGGCCCCAGCCTGCACATCCTGGTGGTGACGCTGCGCTGCAACCACGCCTGCGTCTACTGCCGGGCGGTAAAGGCCGGCGGTTTTGCGAAAGCGGTGATGACCCTCTCCACCGCGAAAAAAAGCGTGGATATGGCTTTCCGCTCCCCGAACAGGGATATCGCCCTGGAGTTCCAGGGGGGGGAGGCGCTGCTGAACTGGCCCGTGGTGCGCGACACGATCCTTTACG
>DAOPZW010000065.1:0-14975 GCA_035353595.1 Elusimicrobiales bacterium
ATATTCTACAGCAGGTCTATTTATTTTGTTGCACTAGCGTTTTGAACTCGTGGGCGGGGCCCCTGTTCCGGCCGCGCAGCGGGCGCGGCTCCGCCCGGAGGCGGGAATTACAGCAGCCGTGCTGAGGACAGCGCCGCGTAGGCGGGCCCTGCCGCCGTGAGCCGGCTTTCCATCACTTCCACCGAGCCGATCACGCTCCGGCCTTCAAGCGCCGCGGCCCTGCCGCGCAGTTCCGCGATAACCGCCGGGTCCGGGCGCGCCTTCAGCCGGCCTATGGTGATATGCGGTTCGAACCTGGTTTCGAACTTCAGGCCCTGCGCCGCCAGCGCCTCTGAAAGTCTGAGCGCCAGCTCTTTTAAAGTCCCGGGCCGGTCCTCTTTAAGGCCCAGCCACAGGACGCGCGGGCTCTCCAGGCAGGGGAAAGCCCCCAGCCCGGCGAGGCTGACTTCCAGCCGCTTGAAGAGCCCGGCGCAGCGCTCCGCGCCGCGGATCACCGCCGGCGCGAGGGCTTCGGGCGTTTCGCCCAGGAAAATATAGGTGAGATGGATGTTTTCCGGTTCCACCCATTTTACCGCCTTGCCCAGGCGCGGGGCCGCGTAGGCCTGTATTTCCTTAACGCGTTCGATGACGGGGGCCGAAAAGCCGGAGGCGAGGAATAAGCGCATGCCTGTATTATAGCGGCAGGGGCCCGCCGGCGCAACCCGCCGCATAGAACACAAAGGGCGCGGCCCGGAGGCTGCGCCCTTTGCCGGCCGCGCGCCGCGCGGAGGCTGCGCCGCTATTTCAATTCTTTATTGATATGCGACCAGGCGTTCTTGAGCTCGACGGTTAAATGCTGCAGCTCCGAGGGCGTTACGGTCTCCAGTTTGGTGTAGCGCTCCGCGACCTTGTCCACCAGCCTGAGGTAGGTCGCCCGGTCTATGGTCTTAAGGGACTCGATCTTCTGCAGGACTTCCCCTTTCATCCTGAGGGCCCAGCTCGTGATCCTCGCGCGGTTCTTCGCGCCTTTTTTCCCGTAGAGGAAGTAGACTCCCGCCGCGGTTATCGCCGCCAGGCCGATCCCCGCCCCCAATAGTTTCCCGTTCTTTTTCATAGCCGCTCCCGTAACCGAAGTATAGAAATCAGCAAGCCGCCAGCCGGCGCCGCCGGGATAATATTAGCAAAAAAGGCCGGAACCGTTGGCGCTTACGCCCCGGGCCGGGGAGGTTCGGGGGCAGCGCGGGGGAAAAAGCCGCGGTGAAAAAAGAAACGGTTCTGTTTGCCGCGGCGCCGCCGCGCGCGCCGCCCCGGCCGCGGTGTTGACATCGGCCGGTTCATCTGCAAGGATATACCCGGGAGTTTAAGGCTGGCGGGAATTTAAGGACTTTACCATGAATACTGAAAAACGATATCCGTGCCCGGCGCTGTTCGCGCTGCTTTTCTTTTTCCCGGCGGGCTTGTACGCCGCCGACGCGCCCGCGCCGGAGCGTTCCGGCCTGCCAGGCATAAAAGCCGGCGACATTAAAGCGGTAAAGGTCCCCGCGCCCGCCGCGGCGCCCGTTAAAGAGGCCGGCGCCTCGCTGGCGGTGCTGGACAATGCCCCGCTGCTGGCGGAATTCACCCAGGCGTTCGGCTATAAAATGAACGGCCAGATCCGCTTCCCGTATAAAATGGCGGATCTGCGCTTCTACAAACTGACCGGGTGGTCCGGCTACCTGCTGGTGCAGGTCGACGACCATTCCCTGCCTTCCTTCCATAATTTCATCGTGCTGAAGACGGCGCCGGGCGGCGGCCAGGACTTCAAGGTGCAGTACCGGTTCGATTCGCAGGCGGACGAGTCTTACACCGCGGCGACGCCCGCCGAAAAGGTTTGCGGGCTGGACCCGGCCTGCGCCGATCGGAACGCGCAGAAGAAACGCGGCGAGGCGTCCGCGCGGGCCGGCCTGGCCGCGTGGGAGGCTTTTTATTTTGAACCGCTGAAAGCCGCTCTGGTAAAAAAGGCCGGGGACAAGTTCGACTCGGATAAATTCGCGGCGCTGGGCAAAGACGAGTTGCGCAGCGCCAAGGCCAGGCTGGGCGAGATCCTGGGCAAGACCGCTGCAGGCGCCGGGGGCAAAGCGGCCGTACTGGCCGATCTGGAAGCCGCCTGGAAGGTCCCGCTGTGCGGGGCTACCAGCGCGGAATTGTTCGAGCGCCTCAAGGGCGCTTCCCCGGCGGAACAGGACAAGATCCTCCTGCGCTGCGGCCTTTACCAGGATACGGCCTGGCTGATAAAACAGGAATATGACGACCAGCTGGTGCGCCAGCTCAACGGCGCCTGCCTGGCCGGCTCCGGCGCGGCGGTTAACCGCGAGTATTGCGAAACTTACAGGAGCTGGAACGAGATCTATACGCGCAAGACGAAAATGGAAGAGCGCCGGCTCGACGGCGGGCGTATAAGCCTTTAGATGATCCGGCCGGACCTGCTCCTATGAAAACAAACTCCGTTCTTATCCTGACGGCCCTGCTGGCCCTTACCGCCTTCGCCGTTTCGGGGCCGCGCAACCGCGCCGGCGGCGCGGCCGGTTTCAGGGACGCTCCCAACGGCGGCGCCGCCCTGGGCGCGCTGAGCGATAAGGCGGGCGGCGCGGCCGGCGGGGCCGTGATCCCGGTTCCCGGCGAGCCGTGGTTGGACGTGCGGTCGGCGCCCTGCCAAAAAAGCGGCTCCGGCGGGGTTTCGAAACAGATCGCTAAATTCCTGGCCGCTAACGGCGAGGATTTCGACGCCTACGCCCCCAGCTGCGCCAGCCTGGAGGCCTGCGGCCCGGCTGACGGTTATAATCTGCACCGGAAAGTGTACTCGGTCAAAGGCGAACTCGCCGACGTGTTCCGGCGTTTCGTCGGCCAGAACCCCCGGGACGCCTGGAACGGGACTTCAAAGTTCGAGATGGGCTATGACCGGCATACCCGCGGGAAATTCACCAAGGCGTCGAAGGATATTCCGCGGATCCGGGTGGGACAGATCTTCTTTTTAACGCTGACGCTGCCTCTGCATCTGAAGATCCCGGTGGTTTTTGAAGTGGTGAAGAACGATATCAAAAAACATGAATTCGCTTTCAGCTATGTTAAGACCAATAAATCCATCGGCATCCAGGATATAGCTTTCAGGCAGAACGGGGACCTGGTGGAAATAACGCACACCACGCATTTTAAAAGCGGCAGCGACTTCCGCGACAAGCACCTCTACGCGACTTTTCACGAAATGCTGACCGACGATTTTTACGAGAATTTCTTCAGCTCCCTCTCCAGGGCGGAAACCCCGGGGGCCGCGGACCCTTCTCCCTGTTCCCTTTAACCGTCATTAAGATCTTTTGCCGTGCGAAAATAAAACGGGCGGAGCTTTTGGCTCCGCCCGTTCTTTAACTGCGTGCTGCGGTTTACACAATGCCCTGGGCCATCATGGCTTCGGCTACTTTCTTGAAGCCCGCCATGTTGGCGCCGGCCACGTAGTTGCCGGGCATGCCGGCCTCCTTGGCGGCGGTCACGCAGGCGTTGTGGATGTTCACCATGATGTTGTGCAGGTGCTTGTCCACCTCTTCGGCGGACCAGCTCATGCGCATGCTGTTCTGGCTCATTTCCAGGCCGGAAGTGGCCACGCCGCCGGCGTTGGCCGCCTTGCCGGGGGCGAACAGGATGCCCGCCTTCTGGAAGGCCTCGACGGCCTCCGGGGTGCAGGGCATGTTGGCCGCTTCGGTCACGCACATAACGCCGTTCTTCAGCAGCGTTTTGGCGTCGGTCTCGTTGAGCTCGTTCTGGGTGGCGCAGGGCAGCGCCACGTCGACTTTGACCTCCCAGGGTCTCTTGCCGGCGTGGAACTCGGAGCCGGCGAATTTCTTCGCGTAAGGCGCCACGATGTCCTGGCCGGAAGAGCGGAGCTGCAGCATGTATTCACACTTCTCGCCGCTGATGCCGGCTTTGTCGTAAATGTAGCCGTCGGGACCGGAGATCGTCACGACTTTGCCGCCCAGGTCGTTGACTTTCTTCACCGCGCCCCAGGCCACGTTGCCGAAGCCCGATACCGCCACGGTCTTGCCCTTAAGGCTGGTGCCCTTGGTCTTGAGCTGCTCTTCGCAGAAGTACACCACGCCGAAGCCGGTGGCCTCGGGGCGTATCAGCGAGCCGCCCCAGGTGATGCCCTTGCCGGTCAGCACGCCGGTGAACTCGTTCTTGAGGCGCTTGTACTGGCCGAACAGGTAGCCGATCTCGCGGCCGCCCACGCCGATGTCGCCGGCAGGCACGTCGGTGTCGGGGCCGATATGGCGGAACAGCTCGGTCATGAAGCTCTGGCAGAAGCGCATCACTTCGGCGTCGCTCTTGCCCTTGGGGTCGAAGTCGGAGCCGCCCTTGCCGCCGCCCATCGGCAGCGTGGTCAGGGAGTTCTTGAAGATCTGCTCGAAGCCCAGGAACTTCAGGATGCTGGCGTTGACCGAGGGGTGGAAGCGCAGGCCGCCCTTATACGGGCCGATGGCGCTGTTGAATTCGAAGCGGAAGCCGCGGTTCACCTGCACCTCGCCCTTGTCGTCGGTCCACGGCACGCGGAAAGTGATGCTCCTCTCGGGCTCCACTAGCCTGTCGAGGATCTTGGCCTTGATATATTCGGGGTGCTTTTCCAGCACGGGGGTAAGGGTTTCGAGCACTTCTTTGACCGCCTGGTGGAATTCCTTCTCGCCGGGGTTCTTGTTGATCACGTGGGTCAGGAGACCGTTGACGTAGTCATGCGCGGACTTCTTGCCTTTCTCTGCAACCGCTGAGGTGTTAGACATAAGTTCCTTCCTTGTTTTTTATTTTTTGTGGCTGAAACCGAAAACAGTCGCAAAATCCTGTTAGCTTATATTACAAACCTAAATATGGGTTGTCAACTCATGTCCCCTTTAATAAAAAAACGGCGCCGCAGGCCGTTTTTGAGGCTTGAGACGCGCTGCCGGCGGCTGCCCGCGCGCCGCGCGGTGTGACTTTTATCCCTATAATGTTCTATACTTTAAATACGCGGTGCGTGTTCCCGGGTCCTTAAAATCGTGGCCCGTCGCCATTTCGCTGGACGCTATGAAAAAGTCATCTTTTGTCTGCGCGGCTCTGTTCCTGGCTTTGTCCGTTCCTTCTTTTGCGGGGGAATTCCGTGACAAGGGGGAAACTATCGCCGTCGATTTCCCGGCGGGCTGGGTTCAGGGCAAGAGCGATGACCCCGTAGTTACCCTTAAACTGGAAAAAGGGAAATCCACTTTTGAGTTCGCCAAGCAGGATTCGGAGCTCAGCGATTATTACCTTAAAGCCCGCGTGAAGGAGAACGCCGAGTCCCTGCGCAATAAGGGCGCCTCCTTTTCCGGGGATGTGAAGCCGATAACGCTGCACGGGGTTTCGTCCGCCTACTACGCCGCCTACGAACTGCTGGGCAGCCGCGCCTGCATGGCTTTCTTCACCTATAACGGGGCCTCTTATTCCGTGGCCGCGCTGAACATGGACGAGGGGGATTTCC
Organism: Elusimicrobiales bacterium; assembly: GCA_035353595.1. Taxonomy (GTDB): domain Bacteria; phylum Elusimicrobiota; class Elusimicrobia; order Elusimicrobiales; family UBA9959; genus UBA9959. Next base: position 5,492 of record DAOPZW010000065.1, read on the forward strand.
GCGGCGTCCTTTCCAGCGTGCGCAAGCCCGGCGAAAAAATAGAGCTGCCCAAAAAGCCCAAGCTCGTGCGCGTAAAGAAAGAGAAGGAAAAAGAGGAGCCGGACTCCGATTCCGACGTGGGGATCTTCAAGGATGAGGAGGCGAAAGTCTCCAGCGCCGCGGCCGCCGCGGTTACCGCCAGCGCTCCCGCGCCGGAGCAGCCCGCCGCTGCCGTGGCGGACGAGGGGCCTTCCGCCGCGCAGGCGATGGCCGATTCCGCCGGGCGGGCGGCGCAGAACCTGTTCGACGACCTGGCCAAAAAGACCGGGGACAAATCGGCCGCCCCGTATTACGAGCGCCACCCGCTGCCCCTGTTGTTCTGGGGCGCGCTGCTGGCCTTCTGGCTTCTGGGCTCCTTTGCGGCCCGCGGCGTGGCCGCCGCTTACCAGAACCCCAGGCTGGGCCCGCCGCCGGCCGAAGTGCCGCCGGACTTCTTCTTCCCTTTCGTGGTGTCGAAAACCGCCACTTTCAAAGAGGTCACCTACAATGTCCGCACCCGGCAGAAGCAGCTGCTGATGGCTTCTTTCCCGTACGAGCATGAATTTGCGCTGGTAGTCGCCGTCTACGGCTGCGCCTTCTTCCACGCGGCCTGGAGCCTGTTCGAATTCACCGGCCGCGGCGCCGCCGTGATAGGCGCTTTCCTGTGGCTGCCGGGCGGCCGCTTCTTCGCGTCCATCCCGGAGATCTTCTTCCTGGTCCCGTTCATGATAGGCCTTATGCAGTATATCACCAAGAAACGGGTGATGATGCTTTACGACGCGCAGTCGAACCTGATCATGGAAGGGCGCAAGGAAATAACTTACTGCCTGATACGCGACGGGGCCGGCAAGGAAGTGGCGCGGCTGGTACCCAAGGCCGGCGGCGTCCGCCGCTGGGATTTCGTCGACACCGACAATCTGGTGATCTTCTCCATCCAGGACGACTGTCCCAAGATACGCACGCTGCGGAAAATTTTCGGGAACCTGGGCGGGGCTTTGCGGGCCCGCTACGGTATTTTCGTGCAGGACAGGCGGGCGGGTTTCGTCTTCCTGGACCCTTCCTCCACCGACCGCTTCCAGGTGCATATGGATTACGCTTTCTCCCGCCTGGCGCCGCCGGCCCAGATCCTGATAGCGCTGCTGTACGTGATCTCCATGGAGAAAGACCCGGTCTATCCTTCGCCGTTCTGACGCCGGCCGCCCGGCGCTGCGGCCGTTCCCGAGGCTGATATGAAAATAGGAATCCTAACCGGCGGCGGCGACTGCCCCGGCCTTAACGCGGTGGTGCGCGGGGTAACCAAGTCGGCGCTCAGGCGCGGCTGGGAAGTGATCGGCTTCCGCGACGGCTACCGCGGGCTGGTGGAAAAAGATTTCGTCCTCCTGCGCGACAACGACGTGTCCGGCATAATAATACGGGGCGGCACCATCCTGGGCACTTCCAATACCGCCAACCCCTTCGCCTATACCCTGCCGCCGCTGGGTTCTTCGGAAAAGCCAGCCGACCTTTCAAAACTGGCATTTAAAAATTTCAGGGACCTGGGGCTCGACGCGCTGGTGGCCATAGGCGGCGACGGCACGCTGACCATGGCCAATCAGCTTTACAAAAAAGGCATGCCCGTTATCGGCGTGCCGAAAACCATCGACAACGACCTTTCCGCCACCGACGTCACCTTCGGCTTCGACTCGGCCCTTAACGTGGCCACCGAGGCCGTGGACCGCGTGCACACCACGGCGGAATCCCACAACCGCGTGATGATAGTGGAGACCATGGGCCGCTACGCCGGCTGGATAGCCCTGCGCGCCGGCATAGCCGGGGGGGGCGACATCATACTGCTGCCGGAGATCCCATACCGGGCGGCGGATATCGTAAAGGCCGTGCAGGACCGCAAGCGCCGCGGCAAGAAATTTTCGATCATAGTGGTGGCCGAAGGCGCGCGCCCCGAGAAGGGCGAGATGACCGTTACCAGGGTGGTGAAAGGTTCTCCCGACCCGCTGCGCCTGGGCGGCGTGTCCTACAAGATAGCCGAGCTGCTGGATAAAAGCCGCATCGGGCTCGAAAGCCGCGTGGTGGTGCTGGGGCACGTGCAGCGCGGCGGCGAGCCCACGCCTTTCGACCGCTGGCTGGCCACCGGTTTCGGCGTGAAGGCGGCCGAGCTGCTGGCGAAAAAGAAGTACGGGCAGATGGTCTCTTTCAGGAATTACGGTTTCGCCGGGGTCAGTATCGCCGAGGCGGTGGGTAAGCTGCGCCGCGTGGCCCCGACGGCGCAGGAAGTGCGCACCGCGCTGGCGGTGGGCGTCAGCTTCGGGAATTCCCGGATAACGGGCTAGGCGGCCCGGCTCCCGGGCGGATGGAATAACTATGGCTACGGAATTATTGTACGGCATTAATACCGCCGAGGAAATTTTAAAGGCGGGCCGGCGCAGGGTGCTGCGCCTGGTGATCGCGCGCAGCGAAAAGAACCAGCGCGTGCAGGAGCTGGCGAGCCTCGCCCGCGGCAAGGGCGTGACCGTGGACTTCTGCGACCCGCGCACGCTGGAGAAGCTGGCCGCCGGCGGCCACCATCAGGGCGTGATCATAGAGACCGAGCCGATGAGCAAGCTGGACATCGACGAAGCCGTCGGGCTTGAAAAAGATCTGAAGAAAACGGTGTGGGCGGGCCTGGACAGTATAACGGACCCCATGAACCTGGGCGCGATCATCCGCTCCGCGGCCTGCCTGGGGGTTTCCACCGTGGTGCTGCCCGAGCGCCGTTCGGCGGGCCTTACGCCCACGGCCCAGAAGGCCGCTTCGGGGGCGGTGGAGCGCGTTAACATCGTGGAAGTAGTGAACCTCAACGCCACTATCATCAAGCTCAAGGAAAAGGGCTTCTGGATCTACGGCCTGGACATGGCCGGCCAGGCGCTGCCTAAAGTTGATTTCACGCTGCCGGCTTTCATCGTGATAGGCTCCGAGGGTTCGGGCCTGCACGCCAAGACGCGCGAACACTGCGACGTGATAGTTTCCATCCCCCAGAAAGGCGGCGTGGAAAGCCTCAATGCCGGCAACGCCGCCGCCATAGTCTTCTATGAAATCTCCAAAAAGCTCTGAAATAAAACAACAACGCGGGCCTTTGCCCGCGTTGTGCTGTCTCCCTCAAAAAGAAGGAGCGGAAAGTAACCGTTGATAAGGTCCTCCGCTCCAAGAAGAGTATAGCAGATTATATGTATTTGTCAAGGGGTAAGCCTTGACATGTCAAGGCGCTGGCTGAACCGCAGCGGAGCCGCGGGCCGGCGCCGGTTTATTTAATTATCAGCAGGTAGAGTTCGCCGGAGGCCTTCATCGATGAGGCTTCCGTTTCGGCCGCGGCGCCGGAACCCCAGAACAGGTCCACCCGGCCGGGGCCGCGTATGGCGGAGCCGGTGTCGTGGGTGGCTATGAAGCGCGTGAAGTCCCTGAACTCCAGGCTTTCTCCCTGCGCCACGGGCCTTTTCGATTTCAGCAGGCCGAACAGGCCCAGCGGGATATATTTCGGGTCTATGGCGATGGAGCGTCCCGGCGTAAGGTGCCGGCCTATGGCCCCGTAAGGCAGGCTGTCTTTGGGCCTGGCCTGGAAGAAAATGTAGCGCGGGTTAAGGTCGGCGATGCGCTCTTCCCTGTCCGCGGGCAGGGCGGAAAGATAATTGATGAAAGTCTTGAAGGACATCGCGGGGATCTCGCCGCAATCCATCAGGATCTTCTGCACGCTGCGGAAAGGCCAGCCGTTGGCCCCGTCGAAGCCGGCCCGCAGGTAGTCGCCGTCGGGCAGGCGCAGCACGCCCGAGCCCTGGATCTGTAAAAGCATTATGTGCGAAGGATGTTCCGCCCACACCAGTTCCAAGCCCTGGCCGGCCAGCGCCCCCGCGTGGATCTCCTGGCGCGAATAGTGGCGTAACAGCGCGCCGCTCTCGTCGTAGCGGCCGTAATCGAAATCCACGCCCATTTCGGGGGTGGTCTTAACCAGGTCGGCCGGCTTGAGATGCACCGCGTAGTTATATTTTTCGCTGCGCGTCTTTGAAACTTTTATTTCCGCCTCGTAATAGCCGGTGATCACTGTTTTCCCCGTGCCGTCGTCGGCGGAGGCGCGGTAGGCGCGGAAGCGCTCCTGCAGCGTTTTTCGCAGTTCTGCTTCCGGCATGGCGGAACTGAAAATTTCCAGCAGCGCGGCCATGCTGCGGCGCAGGCGGGGGGCGTCAAAGGTGTCGCCGCCCAGCTGCACTTTGGCGCCGTCCGGGCGCGCGTTCCAGTAATCGAGGCTGGTCTTCAGGACTTCAATGATACCGGCCCGGTCCAGGTCGTCCGCCGGCAGGGGCAGCGTTTCCGCGCCGACTTCCGACACTTCTCTTACGGCGGCGGGGGAGTCCGGGTATGCTTCCCAGTCTTTAAAGGAATATTTAGGGCAGCCGGCCAGCGTGTCCACGGGTCGTCCCGCGGCGGGTACCGCGCGCTCAGCGAAGGCGGCGGCATCCGGCCACAGCAACCCCTCGCCGGCCCAGCCGGGAGCCGCGGCGCAAAGAGCTAATAAGGAAACGATCAGAAAACGCATCCTCAGAATACTACAAAAATGAGCGCGGCCCGGCAACAAATTTGCATAACACAAGTTCACATAACTCAATAGACCTTCCGCCAACTGACGATTGACCTCCGCTCCCGACAATTCCGCCGCCCGTCCGCCCAGCCGCCGCGGCGGATTTGTTCTTTTTCCGGAAAATACGCCGGTTTTTTGCTGTTATAGATAAATTGGACGGAGGGGGAGCCTTTTTAAAATTTTTAGCCGCTGGAAAAGCAGGTTTTTGTAAGGAGATTCCGATAATCTGCCTTATGTTCCCTACAGGTTAGAACGAGAAGCAGCGTGGGGAAGACAGGGGACGTTCTTAACTATTGGACTATTTAAAGCAAGTTCTGTTAAAACGCTGGGGGAAGGTCAGCGCCAGAAAAAACTAAGCCTGGCAGTGGCTTGGTTTTCGGGGGAAGATCAGGGGTTTTCCGGCTCATCCTGCAATGGATAGTTCTGTGGGATAGTTATGCGACTGGCGCGGCACAATCATAATATGATATTTTTTTAGAACGAGCCCGTCAGGAGGGCCGGCGCCGCTGCAGCAGGCGGACCGCCTGCAGACGGGATCAGAAACAGTGCGTACACCATGAATGAGGTATCAAAGATAATGAAAAACATATTACTCGCAGCGGCAGCCGCCATGATCGTCGCCGGATGTGCCAGCGCCCCGGACAAAGGCAATGTTTCCGGCTCCGGAGAGATAGAGCGGGAATGGGTAGAGGAAGGGGTGACAAAGAACTATGTGTTCGCGCGCGGCATGGGCGCCGCCGATCAGGCCCTGGAGAACAAGACGCAGCGCATGGCCACCTCGCGCAATGCCTCCATCGTGAACGCGCAATACAACATGCTGGCCTTCCTTAAGGGTGTATCCCTGGAAGGTGGCATAACCGTTGAGAAAGCCATTGAGACCGATTCAGTACTGGCCACCAAGATCAACTCGGTCATCAAGGGCGCGCAGGTGGTACGCTCGGAGTGGACCGCCGACGACGGCTGTATTGTGGTGCTGCGCCTGTCCAAGAAAACCCTTAAAGAGGCCGGCGTAAATCTGCCGGAGTAGGTCACGATGAAAAAACTGTCCCTGTTCATCGCCGCATGCGCGCTGCTCGCAGCCGGGTGTTCCGGTACGCGGCAAAGCGCGCTCAACCCGGCTTATGAGACCGAGGTCGTGGAAGCGGACGGCCTGGCCCCGATCGTGGACGGCAACCTGGACGGAGCGAAGAAGACCGCCCTGGCGGAAGCCATGAAATCGGCCCTCGGCCTGGTGGTCGGGATCTACGTTTCACAGGACGCGCTCGTTTCCCAATCGGTGCTCATAGATGAGAACATAACCTCCCAGTCCGAGGGCTATATAGAAAAATACGCGGTCCTCAAGGAAGTCAGGGAAGGAGAGTTCTACAAGACGCGCATACGCGCCCACGTAAGAAAAGAAGACCTCACTGCGAAGTTGCGTACGCTCGAAACCGAACCGCGCAAGCTGGGCAATCCGGTGATCGGTTTCGACATCACGGAAGTCGCGGATTCCAAAGCGACCGGTACCGTCTACGCGGAAACCGAGCTCAAGGCCGCGTTCACCGAAGCGGGCTTCCTGACAGGGGAGAAGGACAAAGCCGACATCGTGATAAAGGGCGAGGCCACCGCCTCCTTCAACACACGGGAGGGACTTGGCGGTTTAGTTTCTTACCGGGCCGGGATCTCGCTGTCCGCCGTCAAAACCGGGTCGGCCGACTCGCTCGGCGCGCAGCAGGACGCCGCCGGCGGCCTGGACCTCAACGACACGGCGGCCGCAAGGGCCGCACTGATAAACGCGGCGAAAAAAGCGGCCGGGCCGCTCAGGGAAAAGATGCTGAAGTCCCTTCGGGAAAAGACCGTAGTGAGGTTAAATCTCGCTAATGTCAAAAGCATGAACGACCTCAGCGCTTTCATAAAAATCCTCCGGAACATGCCGGCGGTGAGGGATTCCTGGGTGCGCAGCTACACCGGCGGCACGGCCACTCTCGACGTGGGAATGCGCAAAGGCGGCGCGCCGGACCTGTCGCAGCTGCTGTCAAAGAACCAGAAGATGCCTGTCAGGATAGGCCGGACCTCGTCCTACGACCTGGACGCGGAAATACAGTGAAGCCTGTAATGCGGCAGGCGCGTTTTAAGTTCGTAAGTAAGTTCAAATATCAGCTTAATTAAGGAGAATACCCATGAGCTCATCGTTCGTCCCGCGCCGCTTTCCAGGCCGCGCTATCTTCATCCCGGCTTTGACGCTGTTGCTGGCGGCGGCAGGAGCCATCAACGCTGAGGCCGCGCACCGGCTTTCCGTACTGGACTTTGAAGTACAGTCCGACAATCCCCAGTACAAGTACCTGGGCAAAGGTTTCTCGGAGTTCATCAGCATCGACCTCTCCAAGGCCAAAGGGATGGCGTTGATAGACAGGGAAAAACGGGAGGCGGCCTTCAAGGAACAGGCCTTCTCGCTCTCCGGCGCCGTCGACGAGAAGAACGGCATCGCGCTGGGCAAGATGCTGGCCGCCGACTACCTGGTGACCGGCAAGATCTTCGACATGCTGGGCGACCTTACCGTCACGTTCAAAGTGATGAGCACCACCAACGGGCTGGTGATCTACGAAGACAAGGTCAGCGGCAAGCTGAGCAAGTATAATTATATCTCCTCCAAATGCGCGGAGAAGATCGTCAAGAACTTCGACGCCAGTCTGCAGGTCGCGGTAGCCGCCGAGGTGGATAAGCCGGAAGAGGCGGTGCTTAAGTTCGCCAAGGCCGTGGACTCCTACGACAAGAAGGACTTCGAAGCGGCCAAGACGGACCTGGAAGACGCCAAGAAGCTCGACCCGCAGAACGCCGCGGTCAAGGTTTACATGGACAAGCTCTTCACGACCACGGCTAAATTCAAGGTGATGCCGGAATACTACGTGCCTTACGAGAACCCGGCCTACCTGGGGCTGCAGGAGAACAGGAAACTTTTCCTTCTCGGCAGCGGGGCCTCCCCTTCGGAAAACCCCGTTACGCTCAACGACACGGAAGGCGTGGACGAGGAGAGCACCCGCCTGGGCGTCGGTTATTCCTTCCCGATCAGGAAGGGCTGGGGCGCCTCGTTCGAGCTCGCCAACTTCGAAACCAAAGACGCGGTCATGGGCTGGCGCGGTCAAACGGCCAACAGGGGCAACAACGGCAAGAATTTTGACTTCCTGGCCAACTACGAACCCAGCACCACCGGCGGGATGCTTTCCACTGGCTACAAAGTCTCGGAGAACGTTTCGGTCGGCGGCACGCTGGCCATGTTCAGCAAAAAACTCAAGTATTACGTCAGCAATTTCAGAAATGACGGTACCCCAAACACTGGTAACACGACTAGGACTGCCGCTGGGGACTACAAGAAGGAATCCTTCTCCGCGTCCGCCTTCACCGCGGCGCTGATGTTGAAGAACAGCGCCAACACCTTGTTCCTGGACGCCTACTACACGAACACCAGCCAGAAGAGCGCCTACTTCAAGCTCAACGAGGGCCATTTCGTGGATTACACGCTGCCCGCCGTGCAGGAGAACACGCTGACCTGGCTGCTGAACCAGCGCCGGACCTCGCTGGTCCTGAAACAGACCAACTACTTCTACTCGGATCTCGACAATACGAGCATGTGGAAGCTGATGCCCGCCTTCGAACACCGCTTCAGCCGCCTGTTGGCGCTGCGCGGCGGCGTGGAGATGACCGGTATGAAACTCGACAGCAAAGATTCCACGGGCACCGGGTATATCGGCGGTCTCACCGTGAACCTGGGCAAACACCTGGAGATGGACGCCAACTATACCAGCCGGCTGCGCCCGTCGCGCAACCTCGAAGGGCTGAGCGTGCGCGAGAACATCTTCTTCGTCGCGCTCTCTCACAACGGGTTGTTTTCCAAGAACTGAATAGGGTAAGGGACCAGTAATACCGCAGGGCAGGCCCGTAAGGGTCTGCCCTGCGGAACTTTAAAGAGAGACCGCGCAGCGCTCCGCGGTAGGCACAAGCGAACGGAGAACACCGCAATGAAAATCACGACGATATTACTGACAGGTTTTTTCGCGTTAACTCGGCCGGCGGCCGCCCAGGACGAGGCAGGCAAGGACCTGGTCCAGCTCCGGGCCGGGCGGACGTCCGGGGAAAGAGCGGCAGCCGCGATGCGATTGGGCAGCGTCAGGAATATCGATGCGGTGAGGCCCTTGGTCGAGGCACTGGAGGACGAGAAGAGCGTGGTACAGCGGCAGGCGATGGCCGCCCTGGGCGAGATCTGTTCAGCCTCCGGAGCGAAATCCGGGGACTGCGCCGGCCTGGCCGTCCCGGCTTTGCAGCGGAAAGCCGTCTCTGCGGACAACGAAATAAAGAGCCGCGCGTTGAAAACACTGGCGAAGCTGGGGGTAAAACCCGCGTCGACCGCAGGCGCGCTGGCGGCAGACCCGCCGGCATCGCTGAGGAAAAGCCCGCCTGACTATCTGATAAAGACGCTGGCCGAGCTGAAACCTGCGGATATCGCCCATTCCACCGTGCCGAAAGCATACATCTGCCCGCCGGAACTAAAGGTGGCGCTGGACAAGGACCATACCTGCCATACCCACATCATCGACGATAGCCCGGATTGGAGCCTGCCGATGCCACCGGACGGCTGTACGCTGGGGAAATGGGGGCTGGGTTCGCTCCAACTCACCGGCATGGAGGTGTACGGCTCTCCTAACGGGGACAAGACAGCACCGATGGAACACTTGCTTTGCCATTATTTCAGCCCCGACAAAAAATATACCCCGCCCGCCAAGGTGCGTACGGCGCCGGAAGGGCTTACCTGCAAAGTAACGTCGACCGACACCTTCAGCTGCATGCCGCTGGCAAAATTCCACTGCCCCGCGGAACTAACGCTCTTGT
>DAOPZW010000066.1:0-14812 GCA_035353595.1 Elusimicrobiales bacterium
GTAAGCACGCCGCCCAGGCCGGCGCCTTTCGCGCGGATGCGTTCGGCGAAAGTGCCCTGCGGCACCAGCGTCACTTTCAGCTCGCCGGAGTTCATTTTTGCCCCGGAGACCGGGTTGGTGCCTATGTGCGAGGCCGTAAGCGTGGCGGCCCGGTTCTGGCAGATGAGCCGCCCTACTCCCACTTCGGGGTAGGCCGTATCGCTGGTTATCAGGTTGAGGCCCTTGGACCCTTTGTTCACCAGCGCGTCGATGAGCGTGAACGCGTTGCCGCAGCCCATAAACCCGGCCACCATCAGGGTCGCCCCGTCTTTGATATCTTCCACCGCTTTTTCAGCCGTAAGGATCGGTTTCATGCTTGCTCCTTGAATGTTCTGAACGCTGCTTGCAAATTTTTCATATTATAACAAAATTTTTATATTATAATGGCGGTAGCGCTTGAAGGCTGCGCCGGGATTTTTAAAAGAGGTCCGCTATGCACAAAGTAAACATCGATCACAGGGCGTCGCTGGTAAAAGAGAATATGGCCCGCATAAAGCGCAAGGTCCTGATAATGAGCAATAAGGGCGGCGTCGGCAAAAGCACCGTCGCTGTGAACTTCGCGGCCCTGCTGGCCGCCGGCGGTCAGAAAACCGGGCTGCTCGATATCGACATCCACGGCCCGTCCGTCGCCCGCATGACGGGGCGGGAAGGTCTTCCGCATAAAGCCACGGGGCAGACCATCGATCCGCTGGAAGTGATGCCTAACCTCAAAATGATCTCGATGGGTTCGGTAATGCGGGAAGGCGACACTCCGGTGATCTGGCGCGGTCCCCTCAAGCTCACCGTGCTCACGCAGTTCCTTTCCGACGTGAACTGGGGCGACCTGGACGCGCTGGTCATCGACGCGCCTCCCGGCACCGGCGACGAGCCACTCACCATCTGCCAGCTCATCCCTGAAATGACCGGCGCGGTCGTTGTCACCACCGGGCAGGAAGTGGCGCTGCTGGATTCAAGAAAAGCCGTCAACTTCTTAAAGCAAGTGGGGATCCCCGTGCTGGGCGTGCTGGAAAATATGACCGCCTTCAACTGCCCCCACTGCGCGAAAGAGATAAACCTGTTCAAGACCGGCGGCGGCCGCCGCGCGGCAGAAGAGATGGGAGTGCCTTTCCTGGGCAGCGTCCCGTTCGACCCCGCCATGGTGGACGCCGGCGACACCGGGAGATTTTTCGCGCTCGAGGATCCGGCCGCGCCCGCCTCCGCGGCCCTCATTGCGGCGCTTTCAGCGGCGCTGGGCGACGTAAGTAAGTAGCAGCCGGGGCAGCTTGCTGCCGTTTTCAACGGGGGTGTGATGGCGAAATACAAGGTTTTTGTGGACAGGGAGATCCGGGATCTCGTGCCTGGCTATCTTGAAAACCGGCGCCGGGAGGTTGCGGAGCTTTTCTCTTTCCATTCCGCCGGTAACTTTAAGGCTATAAGAAAAGCGGGGCACCGGCTTGCCGGCTCCGGGGGCGGCTATGGCTTCGACCGGCTTTCCGAATTGGGCCAGCAGCTGGAGGAACTGTCCCAGGCCGGCGACGCCGCCGGGGTGGCCGCGCGCCTTGCCGACCTTAAAGAATATCTTGAAAACCTGGAAGTAGTTTACAGGTGAACTTGTGGTTCCCTGCTGTGTCCGGCAGGGCTTTGTCCGGGAAGCCTTTACAGCCGGTTATGGCAAGGCTCTCCCCTGAGATAAGGAACTCAATAAAGTCCGGGCGCCGCCGTTTCGCCGGGCGCCGCAGTTCCCGTGAAAAAAGAATACTTTCCTTCCGGGTCCCTCAGCTCGGCGCAATTATCCCGCAGCCATTTGCGCCGCGCCGGGTAGTCCGGGCAGGCCCGGCGCACCAGGTCCCAGAATCTTTTCGAGTGGTTCATCTCGCGGAGATGGCAGAGTTCGTGTATTACGAGGTAATCAAGTATTTCAACGGGCGCGGCGGCCAGCCGCCAGTAAAAATTCAGGTTCTTTTTTACCGAGCAGCTGCCCCAGACGGTGCGCTGGTCCTTTATTGAGACGCGGTTGTATTCAAGGTCCAGGGCGGCGGCCCAGCGGGCTACGCTGGCTGTGATTATCTCTTTGGCGAGTTTTTGCTCGGCGGGGGTCCCGGGCCGGGTACGGTATGCGCGCCGCGGCGCCCGGCGCCGGCGGAAGCGGGGCGCCGGGAAGATCCCCGGCAGTTCCCGCGTCAGCCCTTTCAGGAAAAGCCTGACATCCCGGCAGACGTCTTCTACGGACATGCTGTATCCGGTTTACCGGGCTCTGGCATTCTTGGCTGCATATAAGGCAATTATAACAAAATGGCGGTTCAGCGCCGGCTGGCGTTGAGAGCCTGGGCCCGGTCCCGGGCTGCGCGGTAAGCCGCCAGGGCTGCGGGGAACGGCGAGAGCACCCGCTCAAGCACTCCCTTGCATTCTGAGATGGCCGTGCCGTAATTGGTTATTGGCACGCCCGCGGCGGCGGCTTTGCCCATGCGGTTCAGTATTTCGGTGCGCGTGAGCATGCAGCCGCCGCATTGGACGGCGAGTTTATAGCCCCCCAGGTCGCCGGGCAGGTCGTGGCCGGAGAAGGTGTCTATTTTTATTTCCCCCCCGACGGTCTCTTTCAGCCAGCGCGGAAGTTTTACGCGTCCTATGTCGTCTTCTATGGCGTGGTGGGAACAGGCTTCCAGCACCGCTATCCTGTCGCCCGGGCGCAGGGTCCGTATGGCGGCGGCGCCGGCGGCGTAGGCCGCCAGGTCGCCTTTAAGCCGGGCGAAGAGTATGGAGAAGGTCGTGCAGGGTACGTCCGGCGGGGTGTGGCGGACCATGAAGTCCACCACCTGAGAGTCGCAGACAACGAGGGCCGGCGGATCCCTGAGGGCGGCCAGGGCCTGTGGATACTCGTGCTCGCGGGCCGTCAGCGAGAGGCAGCCGTGGTCGAGCAGGTCTCTCATGGCCTGCACTTGCGGAAGTATAATTCGGCCCTTCGGGGCTTCCTTGTCGATGGGGATGATAAGGACTGCGGTCTGACCGGGCTTTACCAGGTCGCCGAGAATGGCCCTGGGCTCGCCGGAGGCCCTGGCGGTAAGTTCCAGCAGGCGGTTCTTTACCGCGGCCACGGCGGTCTCGCGGCGGGCGGGCAGGGTGGCGGCGCAAAGTATCGGGGTGAGGCCTTTTTCTTCCAGGGCGGCGGCGAGTTCCGGCGAGGGGCCGGCGATGTCGGTTTTATTTACGAGGACGATAAGCGGAATGTTCTTTTCTTTGGCCGTCGCGGCGATCTCCTCTTCGCAGGGGCCCCAGCCGGAGGGCTCCGTTATAAGGAGCGCGACGTCGGCGCGGTCGAAGATCCGGCGGGCCCGCCGGATGCGCAGGCTGCCGAGTTCGCCGGTGTCGTCGAGGCCGGCGGTGTCGAGGAAGACTACCGGGCCCACGGGCAGGAGTTCCATGGCCTTCTCCACTACGTCGGTGGTGGTGCCGGGGACGGACGAGGTGATGGCCACGTCCTGGCCGGCGAGCATATTGAGCACGCTGGATTTCCCGACATTGGTCCGGCCGAAGATGGCGATCTGGAGCCGCATGGATTTCGGGGTGGTTTGCATAAGGGAACTTTGCTTTTCTGCTTACGAGCCTTTCAAAGAGTGCCCGAAACCTTCGGCCCTTTCGCGGCCCAGGGAGGCCAGCATGGCGTCGATGCAGCCGGCGCAGTGTTCCGGGGCTTCGTTGACGCAGATCTTGCCTGGGTAGAGGCTGTAGTCCGTGCGGTGTTCCGTCGGGCTTATGTTGGGCATCAGCACGTTGGCGCCGCATTTGAGCGCCCGCTGGCGGCCCTGTTTGTGTATGCTCCCCATGGCTGTGGTGGCCGGGATATGCGCGTTGCGCGTTATTATCCGGGTCAGGGCTACCATGCGCAGCGCCGCGTCCAGCGTGCCGCTGTGGGCGCCGGCCATCGGCGTATCGGGATTGGCGATGAAAGGACCTATGCCTACCATATCCAGTTCCAGCGCTTTGAAGAGCAGCAGGTCGTCGGCCATGCTTTCATCCGTCTGGCCGGGCAGGCCGACCATAACGCCGGAGCCCACCTGGAAGCCCGCGTCTTTGAGCCAGGTCAGGCAGCGGAAGCGCTGGTCATAGTCTGAATCCGGCTTCAGCAGGGCGAACAGGCGGCGGTCGGAGGTTTCGAAGCGCAGCAGGAAGCGGTCAGCCCCGGCGGCGTGCAGCGTCCTGTACTCCTCTTTCGTGTGCTCTCCTACCGAGAGCGTTATAGCCAGGCCGGTTTCCGTCTTTATTCTTTCAACTAAGGCGGCCAGTTCTACAGGGTTCCATGCGGGATCTTCGCCAGACTGCATTACGATGGTTTTGTAATTGAGCTTTACCGCGGAGCGGGCGCAGTCCAGTATCTCTTCGGGGGTAAGGCGGTAGCGGCGCACCTTGGTATTGCCGGCGCGTATGCCGCAGTAGTAGCAGCGGCGGCGGCAATGGTTGGAAAACTCAATGAGGCCGCGCAGGTGTACGCCGGGGCCCATGGTCTCCTGCCGCACCTTGTCGGCCAGCGCGAAAAGCGGCGCCGGGTCCGTATCCGCCGACAGCGCTTTGACGATCTCTTCTCTGGTCATAAAATTGATCCAACGTTAAAATGTTTTTCGCCGGGTGCAGCCATTGATCCTGCGAGCCGGGCGCGGGGACCGGGTTAGCAAACCCTCACGGAGGCCGACGCTTGCGTAAGCGCGGAGGCCGAGTGGGGAAGGGCGGGCACGGGGTGCCCGACCCTGTGTTTGCGTTCCGGTCCCCGCGCCCGGCTCGCCTGCCTGTTCGCGGCTAAAAGCACAGATCCCGTTCTCCGCTCTCTATACGGGTGTAGTAGGCCTCCAGCATTTTTACCGTTTCGGGCGGGAAATGCGCCGCGCGCGCGCGGATCTCGGCCATTTCTTTTTTTATGAGCGCTTCGCCTTTGGCCCTGGTGGCTTCGGAGGCGAAGTCGTCCAGCCACTCGCGGAAGGTCAGTACGGCGTTGAGTTTGCAGAAGCGGGATTCGTGGCCGCTCTTGAGCAGTTTCATTATGTGGTCGCCGGTGCGGCCGCAGCGGTAGCCCGAGGTGCAGAAGGAGGTGATGTGCCCGAGGTCCGCGAGCTCGCCTATTACCTCGTCCAGGCTGCGGGTGTCGCCCAGCAGGAACTGCTGGCGCTCGGCTTCCTGCGCGCCGTAGCGCTCGCTGTAGGCTCCTATGCCGATGCGGGTGGAGGCGTCGCGCTGCGTGCACATGCCGATAACTTCCCGGATGGTCTCCGGGCGCTCGCGGGCGGTCACTATCATGCCGGCGTAGGGCACCGAGAGCCGCAGCACGGCTACGAGCTTTTTAAAGTCGCTGTCAGATACGTTCTTCAGGCTGCGCGCCGGCAGGTCGGTGCCGTCGGCGTTCTCCAGGCGCGGGAAGGAGATGGTGTGCGGTCCGATGCCGAAGCGGGCTTCCAGTTCGCGCGCGTGGGCGACGAGGCCGAGGACTTCCAGCTTCCAGTTGCCGCCCAGGCCGAACAGGGCGCCCAGGGCTACGTCGTCTATGCCAGCTTCGAAGGCCCGGTGCATGGCGTAGAGGCGCCAGCGGTAATCCGCCTTAGGCGTGCCGCCGGGGTGCAGTTTGGCGTAAAGCTCCCGGTCATAGGTTTCCTGGAACACCTGGTAGGTGCCTATGCCGGCGGCCTTGAGCAGCTTCAGGTCGTCCACGCTCATGGGGGCGGCGTTCACGTTAACGCGGCGTATCTGGCCGAACCCTTTGCGGGTCTTTACCTTCACGGCGTAGATCTCCCGCATGGCGTCGGCGATGTAGCGGGCTCCGGTGGCGGGGTGTTCGCCGGTAACGAAGACGATGCGCTTGTGTCCTATGCGGCCGGCCAGCGCTTCGGCTTCGGCTTTGATCTCAGGGAGGCTCAGCTTGCGGCGTATGGCGTTGCCGTTGCCGGTGCGGAAGCCGCAATAGAGGCAGTTGTTCACGCAGAAATTCGAGGCGTAGAGCGGGGCGAAAGTTACGACCCGGTTGTCGTAGACTTTGCGCTTTACGTCGCGGGCAGCCTGGAAGATCTCTTCCAGCAGGCCGGCGTCCGTTACGGCCAGCAGCGCGGCGGCGTCGGCGGGCGGCAGGGCTTCAGATACTTCCAGGGAGCGGGCCAGGATCCCGCGCACGCGCTCCGCCGCAGGGGGCGGCGCGGCCAGTGCCGCGTCGTCTATAAAATCCCTGCCCTCTTCTAAATAGCCAGCGTAACTGTCGGCGTTGACCGTGACCGTCTGCATAAAAACCTCCTGAAAGCTTTAAGCTTTCAGCGCCGGCTCCGCGCCGGAAGCGGGTACCGAAGCGTCCTTGAGCGTAAGCTCAAAGGACGAACCTTCCCCGTACTGGGATTTCACCCGTACTTCCCCCCCGTAAAGTTTTACCACTTTTTTCAGGATGGACAGGCCCAGCCCGCTGCCGTCGATGTTCCTGGTGTGCTCGTTCTTCATTCTCACGAATTCGCCGAAAAGTTTCGCCAGCTCCGTTTCAGTCATGCCTATGCCGGTGTCTGAACAGGTTATCGAAACGCCGCCGCCGGCTCCCGCGGCCAGTTCCAATACCGCCCGGCCGCCTTCCTTATTGTATTTTACGGCGTTGGTCAGCAGGTTAGAGAGTATCATGTCCATTTCGCCGGGGTCCGCGGTTATCAGGAGTCCCGGCGGAGCTTTCAACTCCAACGTCACTTTTTTAGCTTCTGCCAGCGGCGTTACGGCCTCGATCGCCAGCCCGGCGGCCTTTACCAGGTCCACAGGTTCCAGCAGGCGCTTCTTCTTGCCGGATTCCAGGCGGGTGAGGTCCAGCAGGTCCAGCACCAGCTTGCGCATTCCGCCTATGCGTACCACGCTGCGCTCTATCATGGAGTCGTATGCCTCCAGTTCGGGGCCCTTCATGCGCTCTTTCATCAGGTGCATATAGCCTTCTACCGCCGCCAGCGGGGATTTTAGTTCATGCGCCAGCACGGAGATAAATTCGAAACGCACCTGCCGCTTCTCTTCTTCGAGGCGGCGGGCCTTGCGGTGCAGGTAGATGCTGCGGGCGGCCTTGCTGATGGTGGCGCGCAGTTCCTCCGGCGTGAAAGGCTTGGCCAGGAAGTCGAAGGCGCCGCGCTTGGTGGCGTTGACGGCAACCTCGAGCGAGGCGAAGGCGGTGATCATGATGGTCAGGAAGTCGCCGGCTGCCGGGGCGGAGGTCAGCACGTCTATGCCGGTCATGTCCGGCAGCTTGTAGTCCAGCAGCACTATGTCCGGGGTCTTGGCCCCGAGCTGTTCCAGCGCCTCCCCCCCGGTGGCGGCGCTGCGCACGGAGAAGGCGACGGTCTCGCCGAAGTCGGGCAGGGGCACGGAGAAGCCCTCCAGGGAGCGCGCGGCGCCCTCGCGCATGCCCTCCTCGTCGTCCACTATCAGGACGTCCAGTCGTTGGGCCGGGAGCTGGTCACTCATGTCCTTCCTCCGCGCCCATCAGGCGCTTCAGTTCGGCCTTGAGCTGCTCGAAGCGCAGCTCCTTGTGGATGATGGCGTCGGCCTTGATCCAGGCTTTGGGGTCGTGGGCCTTGTCGAAGTAGAAGCCGGTCTCCTTGGTGACCGAGGTGACTATGATGACCGGGATCTTCTTGTCCATCTTCTTTATCTTGTGGCTGAGGACGAAGCCGGAATCCGGGTTCTCCATCATCAGGTCCAGTACGGCCGCGGAGAAGGCGCCGGGCTTTATGAGCGGCTCGGCCTGCTTCTGCGTGGAGGCGGACACCACTTCGTAGCCCTCGCTCTCCAGGTAGATCTTCATCTGCTCCATCATGTCGGGGTCGTCTTCCACCACGAGGATCTTGATCTTGTTTTTGTCGGTCATGGCTTTCTCCTGTACTGGCGGGTTATTTCTTGTTAGAGGTTTCCGTCTTCATCTTTATCGCGCCGGCGTCCCTGGCCACGCGCGGCAGCTTTACCGTAAATACGGTGCCGGTGGGGCCGGCGGCGGGGTCTGAATTGCTTTCCACGGTGATGTTGCCCCGGTGTACCTTTATGATGCCGTAGCTGACGGCGAGGCCGAGGCCCGTGCCCTTGCCTATCTGTTTGGTGGTGAAGAAGGGTTCGAACACCTTTTTGAAATTCTCCGGCTTGATGCCGCCGCCGGTATCGGCCACGGAGAAGCACACGTTGGCGCCCTCGGCGAAGGTCTTGATGGTCAGGCCGCCGGCGCCGCCCATGGCCTCCACGGCGTTGGTGACCAGGTTTGTGAGCACCTGGACCATCTGGTCGGGGTCCATCTCGGCCTGCAGGTCCTCGGATGAGGGCTCCAGCGCCACCTTTACCTGCGGAGGCAGGGCGGCGGTCTTGAAATAGTTGTCGAGCAGCTTGACCAGGTCGGTCTGCCGGAAGAAAGGCTTGTTCTTGCGGGCGAAGTTCAGCAGCCCGCCCACGATCTTCTTGCAGCGGTCGGCCTGCTCGGTGATCATCCTGGCGTCGGAGTAGGTGCGGGAATCCTTGGGACACTGCTCGGCGAGCAGGTGCGCGTAGAGCAGCACCACGCCGAGCGGGTTGTTCAGCTCGTGGGCCACGCCGGCGGCGAGCTGCCCCATGCTGGCGAGCTTTTCGCTCTGCATCAGGGCCTGCCGGGTCTTGCCGAGCTGGTTGTAGGAGACGGTCAGCTCCTCGGCGGTGGCCTTGAGGCGCTCTATGGTGTAGGGCAGGCACATCTCGCTCTCGGCGATGCCGCGGATGATGGCCACGGCGTGCTCGACGCAGGTGGGATAACCGCAGGCGCCGCAGTTGAGCTCGTCCTCGGGGTTCACCTTGCCCATCTTTTCGAGGACGGCGCGTAGGGCGTCGGGGCCCGGGACCTTCATGCGGCGGTCCTCCGGGGCGAACGAGGCGGAATAGTCCAGGCCGCGGAAACGGCGCACGCTGTCCTCCCAGTCGTTGAGCTTTATGCTGAAGTAGCTCTTGCGGGCGTAGCGGCGCAGCGCGGCCTCGCGCGCGTGCTTGGAGTACTTTACGCTGATGCCGGGGCCCATGATGCAGCCGTCGCAGCAGAGCAGGTCTATGAAGTCCGCGTCGATGTCGCCGTGCTCCAGGTTCTTGAGCACTTCTGGGAACTGCTCCAGCCCCTCGGCGGAGAGGAAGCGGCCGCTGAGCAGGTCCTGCTCGAGCTCGGCGGAGTTGAGCAGGCCGCCACCCATTGGGTACAGCACGCCCTTGGCGGGGTGCGGTGGGTCGAACTGCGCGTCGAGGGCGGTGTTACGGTCCACGCCGGCTTCTTTAGCCATGGCGCGCAGTTCTATGAAGGTGATAGATTCGTCTATGTCAGCGGTGTTGCGGGCTGTCTCGCCTTTCTTGGCCACGCAGGGGCCGATGAAGACCACTTTTACGTCCCTGCCGTAGAGCTCCTTGATGACGCGGGCTTCGGCCACCATGGGCGAGACTATGGGCGCCAGGTTGGAGACCAGCGCCGGATGGTATTTCTCGACGAAGGAGACCACGGCGGGGCAGGCGGTGCTGATGAATTTTTTGCCGGGGTTCTCGTTGAGGAGCTTGCGGTACTGCAGGCTGACCATATCGGCGCCGAAGGCGACTTCGCAGACATACTTGAAGCCGAGGGCTTTGAGTACGCCGGCGAAGCGCCGGGGATCTATACCGCCGAACTCCACGGGGAAGCTGGGGGCGAGGGCGGCGGCCACGGGGGCGCCGGACTTGAGCAGGGCCTTGACGGCCTCCGCGGACTGTTTGGTCTCTTTGGCGCCGCGGCTGCACATGAGGACGCAGTTGGCGCAGCCGATGCAGCGTTCTTTGATAACCTCGGCCTGGCCGCCCGAGATGCGGATGGCCTTGGCGGGGCAGCCGCGCACGCAGGTATAGCACGCTTTGCAGCGTTCTTTTAAGGTTCTGACCAGTGGTTCTTCATCGGGCGTCATAATCGTAGACTGACATTGCAAGGAACGGAGAAACTATTCCGCGAGAAGATGAGTCGGGGGCCTGGACGTGATATGAGTCCGTCGGCACGGGGTCGGCCACACCGTGGCCGCCCCTCCTCACTCAGTCGTCGCGCTTACGCAAGTTCCTCCCTCCGTGAGGGCGCTCCGGACTCACACCACGTCCACCCCTCCCGGAAAACTTATCGGAACTGCTTTTTACAAAGAACAAACTAAACTATGTCGGCCGCCTTGCGCTTCGCGTACTTGGTGTGCAGCAGGTGGTGGCTCTTCTCGCCGAGCGGCTTGCCGAGAAAGTCCTTGTAGAGGGCCTGCACGGCCTTGTTGGCGTGCGAGGTGCGGAGCTTCTCGGTGGCGTCTATGTTGTAGAGGGCGCGCATGCGCTCCATGACGGCGGCCTTGTTGCGGGCGATAGGCTGGCCGCCGCCGTTGATGCAGCCGCCGGGGCAGGTCATGACCTCTATGAAGTGGAGGTCCTTGCGGCCGTTCTTTATTTCCTCCAGCAGCTTGCGGGCGTTGCCCAGGCCGCTGACGGCGGCCACGCCCACTTCGAGCGCGCCGATCTTGAGCTTGGCTTCCTTGTGGCCGGCCTGGCCGCGGACGGCTTCCACCTTGAGGGTTCCCAGCTCCTTGCCGGTGAGCAGGAAGTGGGCGGTGCGCAGCGCGGCTTCCATCACGCCGCCGGAGGCGCCGAACAGCTTGCCGGCGGTGCTGCGGTCGCCGAAGGGCAGGTCGGGCTCTTCGGGCCGGAGGGCCTTGAGGTCTATGCCGTAGATGCGCAGCAGCTGGGCGAACTCGCGCGTGGTGAGCACGGCGTCTATGTCGGAGTAGCCGCCGCGGCCCATCTCCGGGCGGGTGACCTCGAACTTCTTGGCGGTGCAGGGCATCACGGAGACGCTGAAGATCCTGGCCGGATCCAGGCCCTGCTTCTTGGCGTAGTAGGTCTTGATCATGGCGCCCAGCATCTGCTGCGGGCTCTTGCAGGTGCTGAGGTGCGGCAGCATCTCCGGGTAGAAGGTCTCTATGAACTTTATCCAGCCCGGCGAGCAGGAGGTGAACATCGGGAGGACCCCGCCGTTCTTCACGCGGTGGGCCAGCTCGCTGGCTTCCTCCATGATGGTGAGGTCGGCCGAGAACGAGGTGTCGAAGACGGCCTTGAAGCCCATCTTGCGCATGGCGGCGGTCATCAGGCCGTTGACGTCTGTGCCGGCCGGCAGACCGAATTCCTCGGCCAGCGACACGGAGATGGACGGGGCGTGCTGCACCACGACGTATTTTTCCTTGTCGGAAAGGGCGTCCAGCACGGGCTGGATGTCGCTCTTTTCGGTGAGGGCGCCGGTGGGGCAGACGCTGATGCACTGGCCGCAGTTGACGCAGGAGCTGACGTTGAGGCTGGAGTCGAACGCGCAGCCTATGAACGAATCGGAGCCGCGCCGGACGAAGTCTATGCAGGCCACGCTCTGGACCTCCTCGCAGACGCGCACGCACTTGCCGCAGAGGATGCACTTTTCCGGGTCGCGCGAGATGGAGGGGCTGGAGATGTCGAGCGGCTTTTTCTTCTTGTCCACCTGGAAGCGGCGGGACCTGACCCCATAGTCGCTGCTGAGCTTGCTGAGCTCGCAGGAGGGCTGCTTGGCGCAGTACAGGCAGTCGTCGGGATGGGAGCCCAGCAGCAGCTCTATGATGGTCTTGCGGGCGTTGACCACCTTTGAGCTGTTGGTGATTATCTTCATGCCTTCGGCGGCGGGGAACGAGCAGCTGGGGACCAGGTTGGCCTGGCCCTCCATCTCCACCACGCAGATGCGGCAGGCGCCCGTGGGCAGCATGCCCTCCATGTGGCAGAGCGTGGGCACGTGCACGCCTTCCCGGCGCAGCACGGTGAGCAGGGTTTCCCCCGCCTGGGCCTCTACGGTCTTTCCGTTCACGGTGAGTTTCATGGTGTTTGTCCTCTAGGCGGCGTTGACGGCCTTGAATTTACAGACGTTCCTGCAGGAGCCGCAGGAGATGCACTTCTCTGCTATGATGTAGTGCGGCGTCTTGGGGTTGCCCACTATGGCCTGGGTGGGGCAGCCCTTGGCGCACAGCGTGCAGCCCTTGCACTTGGCGGGGTCGATGCTGAACTCCAGCATTTCGGTGCAGGCCCCCGCCGGGCAGCGGCGCTCGAAGATATGCGCCTCGTACTCGTCGCGGAACCAGCGCAGGGTGCTGAGCACCGGGTTGGGGGCGGTCTGCCCCAGCCCGCACAGGCTGGTCTCCTTGATGACCTGGGAAAGCTGCTCCAGGTTCATGATGCCGGCGAAGCGGGCCAGGGTGTCGGCTTCCTTTTCGCCGCGGCGGGGCCGGGTGATCCCCTTGAGGATCTGCAGCATGCGCAGCGTGCCCTCGCGGCACGGTATGCACTTGCCGCAGGATTCCTTCTTTATGAATTCCATGAAGAACTTGGCCACGTCCACCATGCAGGTCTTCTCGTCCATCACCACCAGGCCGCCGGAGCCCATGATGGCGCCCACGGTCTTGAGCGACTCGTAGTCCACCTCTATGTCCATGTGGGACATCGGGATGCAGCCGCCGGAGGGGCCGCCGATCTGCACGGCCTTGAAGGCCAGGCCGTTCTCTATGCCGCCGCCGATGTCGAAGACGATCTCCTTCAAGGTGGTGCCCATAGGGATCTCCACCAGGCCGGTGCGGTTTACCTTGCCGGAGAGGGCGAAGACCTTGGTGCCCTTGCTGCCCTTGGTGCCCACCGAGGCGAAGGCCGCGGGACCCTGGGAGAGGATCTCGGAGACGTTGCCGAAGGTTTCAACGTTATTGATGACGGTGGGCTTGCCGAACAGGCCCTTTACCGCCGGGTAGGGCGGGCGGGGCTTGGGCATGCCGCGGCGGCCCTCTATGCTGTTCATCAGGGCGGTCTCCTCGCCGCAGACGAAGGCGCCGGCTCCCATCTTTATGATGACGTCCAGGTCGAAGCCGCTGCCGTAGATGTTCTCGCCCAGCAGGCCGAAGGCCTTGGCGTCGGCGATGGCTTTCTTGAGATTCTTGATGGCCAGCGGGTACTCCGCGCGGATGTAGACGTAGGCCTTGCTGGCGTGGATGGCGTAGGCGCCGATGGCGATGCCCTCCAGGATGCGGTGCGGGTCGCCCTCGATGGCGGAGCGGTCCATGAAGGCGCCGGGGTCGCCCTCGTCGGCGTTGCAGACTATGTACTTCTGGTCGGCGTCGGAGGCGAGCGCTATCTTCCACTTCTTGCCGGTGGGGAAGCCGCCGCCGCCGCGGCCGCGCAGGCCGCTGGCCTCCACCGCCTCGCAGACCTGGGCGGGGGTCATGCTGTGAATGACCTTCAGGAGGGCGCCGTAGCCGCCGCGGGCGATGTGCTCCTGTATGGAGGTGGGGTTGACTATGCCCACGTGCTTGAGCACGAAGCGCAGCTGCTTGGCGAAGAAGGGGTGCTCGGAGAGCATCGGCAGCTTGGGCCACTTCTCCCCTCCGCCCTCGAACTGGCCGAGCACGTTGTCCTTGAGCGGGGCCTCGTCGCGAAAAACGGAATCCAGCAACGCCGGGGTTATGTCGCCCGTGGCCCGCTGGAATGAGACGCGGGCCTTGCCCGGCAGCTGCACGTCGAGCAGGGACTCGGCGGCGCAGTAGCCGATGCAGCCCACTTCCAGGATGTCGGCCTCCAGCTTGTGCTCCTTGATGTACCTTTTGGCGGCTTCCAGGGTCCGGGCCGCGCCGGCGGCCAGGCCGCAGGTGCCCGCCCCTACGTAAATCACGGCGCGCAGGAGCGTCTCGCGCCGGAGGGCGGCGGCCCTGGCGGCGTAATCCGAGGAGCCGAAGGTGCGCGTCAGGAAGGCCTCCCGCACCGAGGCCGGCACGGCGGCGAGGTTCTTTTCGATGATATCGTTACTTTGCGGCATTTTGGGCCTCCGTCTTCCTGATGTCTTCCACGAGCTTGCGGAGCTTGTCAGATGTGATCTTGGCGTGGAACTCGCCGTTGATGCTGATGACCGGGGCCAGGCCGCAGGCGCCTATGCAGGCCACCACCTCTATGCTGAACAGTCCGTCGCGGGTGGTGTCGCCGGCCTTGATGCCCAGCACCTCCTCGCACATCTTCAGCACGCCGGCCGAGCCCTTCACGTGGCAGGCTGTGCCGCGGCAGATCATGATGTGGTGCCTGCCTACCGGCTTGAAGCGGAACTGGTTATAGAAGGTGGCCACGCCGTACACCTTGCTGGCCGTGATGTTCAGGTGCTTGGCCACTTTCAGGGCCGCGTACTTGGAAATAAAACCATCCAATCCCTGTACTTCCTGCAGGATGGGGATCAGCTTGTCGCGCTGGGCGAAGCTGTACTTTTCAAGAACCTTTTCTACCCTGCTTTGAGCGCTCATGGGTCTGCTCCTTGGTTGTGTTCTTTCTCGCGAAGTATGCCACTTTCTCTATGGAGAGGGTTATGTCCAGGTTCTCCAGAAAGACGCCCGGCGGCAGCTTTAGCTGGACGGGCGCGAAATTCATTATTCCCTTCACCCCTGCGCGGGTCAGCGCGTCGGCGGCGGCCTGCGCGGCGGAAGCGGGCACGGTTATTATTCCAACCGTGACCTTTTCTTTCGCGACGAACTTCTCCAGCTGGCCGATATGGTGCACCTGGCAGCCCGAATAGACCCTGTCCGTCTTCTCCGGGTCCTGGTCGAAGGCCGCCACGATGCAGAGGTTGGGCCTGCGCTTGAGGAAGTAGGAAAGTATGGCCTTGCCCAGGTTGCCCACCCCCACCAGCACCATCCTGGTCAGCGCCGACGACTCGAGGTGGCTGTACAGCTCCGCCATGAACTCCTTTACCGGGTAGCCGCGCTGCGGCGTCCCTTTCACGCTG
>DAOPZW010000067.1:0-14594 GCA_035353595.1 Elusimicrobiales bacterium
AGAAGCCGCACTGTATGCACAGATCGCTTTGCCAGACGGGGGTTTCAAGAGCTATGTTGCGCTTCTCATACTGCGAGGTGGCGGTCGGGAAAGCGCCGTCCACGGGCATCGCGCTCACGGGCAGCTCGTCGCCGCGGAAAGCCATCATCTCGCACAGCGTGTCGCGCACGAAGGGCGGGAAGCCTTCCACCACGCAGGCGCGCTTGATCTTGGAGGTCAGGCCGCCGACCTTCACTTCCTGTATGGCGGCCAGCGTCTGGTCCACGGCCGCGTAGTTCTTGTTGACCACTTCGTCGCCTTTCTTCGAGTAGGTCTTCTTGATGGACTGCTTGATGGCGGCAATTGCTTCGTCCTTGGGCAGCACTCCGGAGATGCCGAAGAACGCGGTCTGCATGATGACGTTGATGCGGCCGCCCATGCCGGTGGCGTCGGCGATCTTGGTGGCGTCAAGTACGTAGACCTTGAGGTTCTTCTTGATTATGGCGTCCTGCACTTCCACGGGCAGGCGGTCCCACACTTCATTCGCTCCGAACGGGCTGTTGATAAGGAAGACGGCGTTCTGCTCCGCCTTGTTGAGCATCTCGTATTTCTCGAGGAAGCTGAACTGGTGGCAGCCTATGAAGCGGGCGCGGCTGACCAGGTACGGCGCGCGTATGTAGTTCTTGCCGAAGCGCACGTGGCTGACGGTCATCGAGCCGGCTTTCTTGGAGTCGTAAACGAAGTAGCCCTGCGCGTACTGGCCGGTCTCTTCGCTGATGATCTTTATGGTGTTCTTGTTGGCGCCGATGGTGCCGTCGGAACCCAGGCCGAAGAACAGCGCGCGGAAGATGTCCGCGGGCTCGGTGGTCCAGTTCTCGTCGTACTTCAGGCTCAGGTTGGTCACGTCGTCGTGGATGCCGACGGTGAAGCCCTGCACGGGCTTGGCGGCGGAAAGGTTCTCGAACACGGCCTTGGCCATGGCGGGAGTGAACTCCTTGGAACCCAGGCCGTAGCGGCCGCCGAATATCGCGGGCAGCTCTTTGAGCGCGCCGGACTTGAAGGCGTTGGCGCAGGCGGTGACCACGTCCTGGAACAGCGGTTCGCCGATGGCGCCCGGTTCCTTGGTGCGGTCGAGCACCCCGATGCTTTTCACGGATTTAGGCAGGGCCTTGATGAAATCCACTTCGGAGTAAGGCCGGTACAGGCGCACTTTGAGCACGCCTATCTTGGCGCCGCTCTTGACGAGGTGGTTGACGGTGTCTTCCACCACGTCGGCGCCGGAGGCCATTACCACTACCACTTTGTCCGCGTCGGGCGCGCCGACATAGTCGAACAGGCCGTACTTGCGGCCGGTCAGCTTCTCGAACTGGCCCATGGCTTCTTTCACCATGGTGGGCACGGCGGCGTAGAACTTGTTGCCGGCTTCGCGGCTCTGGAAGAACACGTCCGGGTTCTGGGCGGTGCCGCGCAGCACGGGGTGCTCGGGGTTAAGGCCGCGGTGCTTGTGTTCCGCTATCAGTTTTTCGCTGATCATGTTCCTCATCACTTCGGGGGAAAGGACCTCCACCATGTTGAGCTCGTGGGAGGTGCGGAAGCCGTCGAAGAAGTGCAGGAAGGGCACGCGGGTCTTGAGCGTGGCGGCCTGGGCTATCAGCGCGAAGTCCATGGCCTCCTGCGGGTTGGCCGAGGCGAGCATCGCCCAGCCGGTCTGGCGGCAGGCCATCACGTCGCCGTGGTCTCCGAAGATCGAGAGCGCGTGGGCCGCGAGGGCGCGGGCGCTGACGTGGAAAGTGGTGCTGGTCAGTTCGCCGGCGATCTTGTACATGTTCGGGATCATCAGCAGCAGGCCCTGGGAGCAGGTGAAAGTGGTGGTCAGCGCGCCGGCGGTCAGGGCGCCGTGCACGGCTCCGGAAGCTCCGCCTTCCGACTGCATTTCAATTACGGAAGGGACGGTGCCCCAGATGTTCTTTTCGTTCTTGGAGGATTTGATGTCCGAAATTTCGCCCATAACCGAAGACGGGGTGATAGGGTAAATGGCTATGACTTCATTGGTGGCGTGGGCCACATGGGCCGCTGCTGTGTTTCCATCCATGGCTGTCATGTTTTTGGACATTGCTTTATATCTCCTTAAGGTTAATGTTCGGGACCGAAAATCTGTTGGATACCAGTTTAGTATAGCATTTTCAGAGCGGCCGGGGGCAGAGTGCGTATAAAACGGCTTATGCTGCGCGGCCCGCCCGTTGGCGGTTTTGGCCGGTACGGGAGTTTAACCGGGCAGTTTAGCCGTTTTAGTCCATGCTGCCGCTACTTCCCCCGGGTCCAGCGGGGAATTCGAGATCTTAAGCTCTCTGATGTCTCCGAAGAAAAACCCGCCCAGGGTTTTTAAACTGCCCAGGTAGAGAGGCTCGCCGCTGTTCTTGTATTCATCCGGAACCGCAAGTTCTCCCAGATACCGGCCGCCTGCATAAGCCAGGATCCTGTTCCCGCTCACTCCGAACGCCAGGTAATTCCACTTGCCGGGCGTAACGGGGCAGATGATCCCGCTTTTGCCGAAGCCGAATATGTACTGTGTCTGTACGCCGCCGTGCTGCTGCAGCACAAAGCCGCCCCGGGCGCCGGTATTGCTGTAAACGGTGGCCCAATCGGTGAAGGGAGGCGCCTGGACGCCGGCTGGCCTGAAGATAACTTCTATCGAGAACTGCCTGCCGAGCGCGATCCCGCCTTTCTCCCCCCGCGCGTAGGACAATTTGTTGGCAAGATCCCTGTCGAAAAGTTCATGGACTACTGCTTTCCCGTCATGCTTGAAATAATAGCTGCCGGAATTATTGCCCTTCTTTTTCAGGAAATACATTATTTTCGCGCCGCCTCTCCCGGTATCCTGCGGGTCGTAGAGCGCGGAGAGCAGCAGCGGTACCTTATTGTCGAAGAGCCCGAAATATTCCGGCTCAAAGAAGATCTTAACCCTGTCGCTGGCCGCCATAAAGGACAGCAGCCTTTCGTAATCGGTCTTGAAGAACAGGTCCATAAGCCCCGGGTTCACAGCCGCGGCCGTCTTGGAGAGCCCGTGATAGAGGCCCTGGTACCAGATGCGCGTAAAGATCAGGATCCTTTCTTTTTCCACGGTAAGGCTTTTTATGAGAGCGGCGTTGGCCAGGATAGCGGCCTGCTCCGTCTTATTCGCCTCCTTGTTGGCTTTCTCAAAGAACAGCGCCCCTGTTTTTTTTGCGCCGTAAACGGTTTGGAACAGGGAAAACGACAGGAAGAAGGTGGCCAGGGCGAAGGGCAGCGCGAAGGTCTTTTCTTTTTTTGCCAGTTTCAGCAGGTCCTCTGCGAAGATAGTAAGCAGCAGGAAAGGCATGAAGTTGGACGCGAATAAATTCCAGTTGTGGCTGCGGCCCTGGTAGTAAGCGAATATCCCGATGCCGAGAACCGTAAGCAGGAAAACAACGGCCGGCCTGGGTGATACCGTCCTGTTTACCGCATGCCGGAAGGAATACAGCAGGCCGGTCATATACAGCGCCGCGGTCAGCATCCAGGGATGATAGGCGGCCGGCATCGGCAGCATTCCGGACCCGACGACGGAAAATATCTGAATGGTTGAGAACATTTTCAGCAGCTCCGGGAAGCTTCCGTAGAATATCCTGATCGCGGCGGAATAAGCGGCGAAGGCGGCCGCCAGGAATACCAGCGAAACAGCCAGGTGACCGCAGATCTTGCGGAAGATGCTCTTCGTGCCCTGGCCGTTGAACTCCAGATAGGAATAGAAGGCCGTGAGCGACAGGTAGGAGACAGTACCGTAGTCAGGGTTCCACAGGACGCCCAGTGCGAACAACGGATAGGATAAGAAATACGCTTTCCTTGACCTGTTTTCGAGGTAGAGGTTTGAAAAAAACAGCAGCAGGGACGGGAACAGCCACCTTATCGGACACATCGCGAAATGCGAGTCGTAGCTGTTGGCTATGCGCAGGTAAAGGTACGAGTTAAAGAATACCGTCGTGAATCCGAATAAAACCAGCGCTCTGCTCGTGATATTTTTTTTAAGGAACAGGAAAATAAAAATAAAGCACAGCGAGCTGAGAACGGCCATCAGCGCGGAAAAACTCAGGACGCCCGATCCGAAAATCTTCATGAGCGGCGCCACAAAATGAGGATAGAGCCCGTAGGTGTTCGTGAACCCGTCCACGAGCATCGGCAGGCCGTTAGCTACCTGCACCACGGAATAATATACAGCGTTAAAATCGTACTTGTTCTCGAAGGTGTAGGGGAATTTGAACACCGAGATCGCGAAGACGGCAGCGATGATGGCGCCGCAAACCGCGTGCACGGCTCCGTTCTTGAATTTTTCGAGCGCGGCCCGCGCGGCGTCGGGCAGCTTTGGCGCATACAGGAAACAGAAAAGCAGCGCCGGGTACAGCAGGCCTGCGAACCAATAAAAATGACCGTGGAGGAACGTCCCGGCAAAATAGAAATCCAGGTTCGTTCGCGCAATGAGGTCCTGCGCGTTCTGGGCATTTTCCGCGAAAGGATTCGCGGCGCGCAGGCCCTTATAAGTGAGGAAAATTACGAGGGCGGCGCTGCCCGCCACGGCCGGCGGGTACAATACGGCCAGCACTCCCGCTTTGAGGCGCGCGCAGCATTTGCCGGACAGGTAATACAGGGCGGGCAGGCAGAGGCTCAGGGTCAGCAGCGCCGACAGGAACAGCAGCTTTTCCTTCGGTTCAGGGAGCAAGCCGGTCTGCGCGGCGGAGACGCTGCGCGCATAAGCCAGTATGCCGTCCAGGTCCGGTGTGTAATTCGCGTCAATACAATAAAGGACGGCGCCGCAGACCAGAGCGGAGAGCGACAATACGGCGCACCACCGGACATATTCAGTCTTACAGGCGGCGGAGTCTGGCCCGGCGGCGGCATGCGGTGTTGCGGTCGTCATTGTCATGTCGGAACCGGTCAGGCAATAACCCGGCGCTTCCGGGCCGAATGCCAGGCCAGGGCGCCATACAGTAAAAGTCCGGCCGCCGAAATCAGCGCCCCGGCGTACAACAGCGGCGGAGTGAATTCAAGTTCAATGCGGTGTTTCCCTTTCTCAAGCGGCAGGCCCATAAAACCTATATTGACAAGCTTAAGCTCCGCAGGGCTGCCGTCCACCCTGGCCTTCCAGCCTTTGTCGTACGGGATAGAGAAAAAGAGCAGCTTTTTCCCGCTCACCGTGATCTCCCCCGCCAGCCGGTTCCGGCTGCGCCCGGTCAGAGAAAGGGCTTCCTTCTTTAAAGCGTTGATATACCCGGAGTACATGTTAAAGGTCAGCGGCTCGCCGGGGGGCTGCCCGGTCAGCGCGGCTATGCCGGGGAACTTGTCCCGGTCGCCGTCGCCCGGCACGAAAGCCCGGAGCAGCGTAATGTCCTTGGTGTAGCCCTTCAGCTTTTTAAAGTCTTCGTAGCCGATATACTTGTCGTAAGTGAATCCCAAGGGCAGGAAAAAAGCGCTCTGGAATACGCTGACATCCCCGAAACTGTTCTTCAGGTAGTAGCCTGCCCCGTTCATGGCTGCGGGCTCCCGCGTGAGCGCATATTTAACGCTCCCCAGGGCCAGGAGGAACGTGCGGAATACCGGGCGCTCCAGCCCCGTGATCCAGCGCGTCTGGTTTTCGTCGGCCGCATTCAAGGCGCCCATCTCATGCAGGAACCGCACATAGTATTCCTGGTTGAAAGAATGATAGGAGGCGGTCCCCATATACCCTTGTACCAGCGCGTCATTGATGCTTCCATGTATCGCCGGGCCGGAGGAAAACAGTTTGGCCGTCCTGAAAAAGCCGGGATCGCCGGCGTTCAGCCAGGCGACGGCTTCCGCGGAATGATCGTTGTAGCCGGTCTTCCGTCCGAGTTCCTCCGCGGAAATAACCGGCCGCGTGTTGACCGTGACCGAGGAAAAAACGGCCGCTTCAACGCATATCGCGGCGAGAAAAAGCGCCTGCGCTCCGGGCTTAAACCTTTTCAGCCCCATCAGGCCGATCAGAACCGAATAGATCGCCAGGAAAACCGCCGCGATACTTCTTGGCCCGGGCTCGACGGGCAGAAGCTTCGCGTAAAAACCGGGCGCGAACAGCACAAGCAGCAGCGCGGCCAGGGTGCCTGCCAGGAGTAAAAGCCCCGCTTTCCCGGTCTTGCCGACGGCGCTCAAGGCCTGCAGGCTGAAGAACATCAGGCACAGCGTTATTAAAAGCGACAGGGTCCGGTAGTAATTGCCCGTAAAACCCCAGAAAGCATATCTGAAAAAAGGAAAAATTACGGGCAGCAGGCACAGCAGCAGCACAAGGACAGATAATGCTTTGCGTTTCCTGTCGGCGAAGTACAGGAATTGCGGAGCCAGGAGCAGGTTCGCCAGGCCGCAATAGAAAAGCGGCGCCTCAAGGTAATTTATGGCTCCCCGGAAATTGCTGCCCGTTCCGAGCATATCGCTGGAGAACGAGCGGTAGACCGAGCTGGCGAGCTCGGACAGCGGGGCGGGTGTGAAGACAGGCTGGGACAACAGCTGCTTAAAATACGAGGAGCCTCCCGCGACCCTGGGGCTTTGCAGCATCTGCGCTATATTACTCAACGAAAAAACAGCGCTTACCGCGGCCCCCAGCAAACCGAGGGCCAGCAGTTTGAGATAAAACAGCGGCAGGCTTTTATGGCGCGGACCGGGGTCCTGGGCGAATCTGAACGCCGTATAGAGGAAAAAGAAGATCGCGTAGGAGAACCAGTAAAAAGGCTGGCACACTCCCATCAGCGCGACCGCTGCGGGCGCCAGCTTCCAGTCGCCGCGCTTGTACAATCTCTCGAAAGAATAAAGAAGCAGCGCCGCGCACATAGCCTCGTATGAGAAAACGGACCAGCAGCTTCCCAGGACGATATAGCCGGAGAAAGCGAACATTACCGCGCCGGCCAGCGCGGCAAAAGCCGATAAAGGCAGGGTGCCCAGGTAAAGAAAGAAAAAAACCCCGGATAAAAATACTTTCAGGAATTCGGCAAAAACTATCCCGTATGGCAGTGCGGCCGCCTGCAGGGGCCAGAGCAGCGTCCAGGTGTTGGCGGAAAGCATGAACGGAAAAATGTTTTGCCCCATCCCCTGGCTGAACGACCAGCCCGGAAGGCCTTCGTGCTTAATGTATTGCGACAGGTGGATGAGCTGGGGGTAGAGAAAATTGACGGAGTCGCTGCCTATATCCTTGAAGAGGTATACGTTTTTTAAAAGCAGGAAATCCCTGAAGATGAAAAATCCGGTCAAGCACAGTAGTGCCGCCAGGAGATAGCGCTCTTTGCCCGCCAGGCAGCCGTCCGAGGGATCGCGCCGTGCCTGCGCGCTGTTCTCCTGCCCGGAGTCAGGCGCTATGTCCGGTCCGTCGCTTTTCATGCGGGCCTCACCCGGCGCAACGGGCCGGGCCCGCTGTCCCGTGCCGTCCTGAAACCGGAGCGCGCGTTTACCTTCTGCATTTATCCCTGCTCCTTGCCCCGGTAATGCTCAAGGAGTTCCGGATGCGCGGAAAACCAGTCCGCCGTCTTCCTGAACCCGTCCACAAAACTGAAGCGCGGGGCCCAGCCCAGTTCCCGCCGTATCAGGCTGCTGTCCGCCACCCAGACCTCGGTGTCCCAGGTGCGGGCGGGCATGGTCCCCCACCCGGGCTCGGCGGCCAGGCGCAGAACGCCGCGCGCGGTCTCTACCGCCTCGCGCATGGTCGTCTGTATGCCGGTGCCCACATTATAGATGGACCCGCGCGGGAGATCCGTCCTGGCGGCGGCCAGCAGGTAGGCGTCGCAGACGTCTTCGGCGTACACATAATCGCGCGCCGTGGCTGGCGAGACCAGCGGCGGAAGGCGGCCGGCCAGGCCGTTCACCACCAGCGCCGGGATAAGCCGGCGCGGATCTTCATACGGGCCGTAGACCGAGTACAGCCTCAGGGTGGGCGCGTGCACGTTCCTGGCCCGGGAAATGTAGCGGCAGAAATTAGTGGCGGCGGCCTTGGTCACGGCGTAGCAGCCGTTGGGCTCCGGGCATTCGGTTTCCGCCGGGGCGTGGTCCTTGAAGCCGTATTCGGACGACGACCCGGTGTTCACGAAAGCCTCGAAGCCCGTCTCCAGGCAGGCCTCCAGCAGGTTTACCGTTCCCGCCAGGTTGGCGCTTATGATCGCGCCGGAATCGTTCTGCCAGGAATAGGCTCCATGCGCGGCAAGGTGGAAGATCCAGTCGGGCTTTATCTCTTTTACAGTATCCGTGAGGCGCCGCCGGTCGTCCAGCGGGGCTTCATGCAGCACCAGTTCCGGGATCAGTTCCCGGATGCGCCAGACGGCGTAGCCGGGGCGCGCCAGCAAATGAACCCGGTGTCCTTCCCGCAGCAGGCGGCGGACAAGGTTCGCCCCCACAAAGCCGGTGCCCCCGGTTACCAGGGCCGTTTTCATGGCGCTGTGCCCTCCGCGGGTTTCACGGCGATAAGGTAAATATTTCCCAGCGGCATGGTAAGCCTGAATTTGCCCAGCCCGCTGTTTGCCAGAAAGCCCAGCAGGGCCCGTTTCAGCGCGGCCGGCAGCGGCAGCAGGCGCCCCAGGTAATTCAGCGAATAAGTGTTGAAAGCCGCACCTGCTTCCGCCGTCCTGAAGCCGCGGCTTTGCACCAGGCGTTTCAGCGTCGTGTCTCCGTAAAGAAAAGTATGCTCTATGTCCACGATAGGGCTGCGCGCGCCCAGCAGCCGGGCGGAAACGGCGTCGGCGTTGTGGTTCAGCAGGAGCAGCGCGCCTCCCGGCTTGAGAGCGCGCAGGCAGCAGTCCAGCAGCTGCCCCGGCCCGGGGATATGGTCCAGCACCTGGAACAGGCAGACGACGTCGAAGCTGTTGTCGGGAAAAAGCCCCGGCCGCATTATCCCCTCGTGGATGCTGTCCCGCACCGCCGGAGAGGCTTGCCGCACCGCGGCCGCGCCCGGTTCGACGCCGCGCACTTGCGCGTAGCCGCGGGCCAGCGCTTCCTCCAGGAAAAAACCGCTGCCGCAGCCGATCTCCAGCAGGGAGCTTTTTGCGGCGCTGTATTTCCCGGCGCGCTCCAGGTAGCGCCCGTACGTGCGCCGCAGGCAGGGGATCTCGTCCGTATAATCCAGGGCGGCGGCGGCGTATAATCCCGAAAGCGTGTCCGCGTCCGCCACGGGGTCCGACCGGACCAGGCCGCAGCTGTCGCATTTCACCATGCGGTAGCGGAGGCGGTCCGGCAGGCGGCGCGCCGAGAAGACCGCGGGGCTGAAAGCCCCGGCGTCGAAGTTCGCCGGGTACAGCTCTGACGCGTTGCCGGCCGTGCCGCAGATGGGGCAGCGGGTGGCGTGCAGCTCAACGCCGGGCATCTGTCCCCGGGGTATAGTTGAGGTAGCTCTCCACCACGTAGGGCGGGCGGCGTTTCACTTCGTCGTAAATGTGGGCGAGGTAGGAGCCTATTATCCCCAGGCAGAGCAGCTGCACGCCCCCCATGAAGAGCACGAGGATTATCAGCGTGGGAAAGCCCTGGGGGGCCAGGCCCGGGTACAGCAGGCGCAGCGCCACCTGCACCGCTATGGCGGCGAAGGCGCCGGCCACCGCCAGGAAGGCCAGCCAGTTTATAAAGTCCAGCGGGGCGTAGGAGAAGGAGAAGATCGCCTTACGGGCCCAGTCCAGGTTGCGCAGGAAAGAGTTCGTCGTGACGCCGAACATGCGTTCCGGCCTGACATAAGGCACCCCGGCCTGCCTGAAGCCGGCCCAGGCCCTTAATCCCCGCATAAAGCGGTTGTTCTCCGGCAGGGCGTTGAGCGTATCCACTACCCTGCGGCTGATCAGCGAAAAATCCCCGGCGTCCAGCGGAACCGGCACGTAGGAGAGGAACTTGAACGCCCGGTAGAACAGCTTGTAGGCGGACTGCATGAGCCAGGAGGCCACGCGCTTTTCCCTGACGCCGTAAACGACTTCGTAGCCCTCGCGCCATTTCCTGTAAAAGCCCTCGATGAGCTCGGGCGGGTCCTGCAGGTCGCCGTCCATGAGGATGACGGCGTCACCGGAGGCGATGCGCATCCCGCTGGTGAACGCGTTCTGGGAACCGAAATTGCGGGTGTGATTGATCACCAGCAGCTTCGGGTCGGCGGCGGCCAGCGCCGCCAGCACCTCGCGGGAATTATCCGGGCTGCCGTCATTGACGAAGATCATCTCGTAGTCGGCCCCGATCTTTTCAAAAACCGCGCGCAGCCGCGCATACATCACCGGCACGGCCTGCGCGTCGCGGTAGCAGGCGATAATGGCGCTCAGTTTCGGTTTGGCGTCTGCGGTCATAAAATTATTTTCTCCCCCCGGCCAGTTCCCGCGCGGCCGCGGCCAGGGAGGCGCTGTCCAGTCCGTACGCGCGGTTCATGTACGCTTCGCCGCCGGAAAATTCCGACGGCATGGTCTTTATTCCGCGGCGGAGCAGTTTGCAGGGCAGGCCGCGCTCGGCTATTATTTCCGCGACCAGCGAGCCCAGCCCGCCGTTAAGGTAGTGCGCCTCTACCGTCATGACAGCTTTGAATTTTTCCAGCAGCAGCGCCAGGTGCTCGGCCGGCGCGGGGTTCGCCTCCGCCACCACCGCCAAGGTGCAGGCGAGGTCCGGGCGCAGGGCTTCGGCCGCCGCAGCGGCTTCCCTGGCTATGGCGCCCATCGCAAGGATCAGCAGGTCCCCCCCCGCAGCCGTTACCTGCACCCGCCCGCGTTCAAAACGCCCGTCGAGGCCTGGAATTACCGTAGTGTCGTCCTTGCCCAGCCTGTAATATACGGGGCCGGGCGCGTTCCAGGTGGCGAGCAGCGCGGTGCGTCCCTGCCGGTGGTCGGCGGGAGAAATTACCGTGAGCCCCGGCTGCGCGCGCATGACCGCCACGTCTTCCACGGCGTAATGAGTAAGCCCGTTGTGCCCGTATTCAAAACCGCCGCCCACTCCCACAAGGCGCACCGGCAGCCGGTGCAGCACCGGCCCGTTGCGGAAAAAATCATAAGGCCTCAGCGCGGAAAAAGTCGCTATCGAATAGACGAAAGGCACAAAGCCGGCCTCGGCGAGGCCCGTGGCCACGCCCAGCATGTTCTGTTCGGCTACGCCGCAGTTGAAGTAACGCTTGGGGAATTTTTCGGCGAAAGGCTCCAGCGCCAGGTAGCCGATATCGCCGCTGAGCAGCAGTATGCGGGGGTCCCTGCCCGCCAGTTCAACCAGCGTTTCGATAAAAGACTTTCTCATTTTAACTTCTCAAGGCCGGCCATTGCCAGCGCGTATTCAGCGTCGGACATGGGCCAGTAATGCCACTTGATCCGCCCTTCCATGAACGGCACGCCCCTGCCGAAAACGGTGCGCGCCACTATCATACTTGGCCGGCCCGCAGGGCGGGCGGCCAGCGCGGCGGCCAGCGCCGGCATATCGTGCCCGTCCACTTCCGCGACTTCCCAGTTAAAGGCGCGCCAGCGTTCCGGCATCGGGGTCATGCTGAGCACTTCCTCCGTGTAGCCGAAAGCCTGCTGCCCGTTGAGGTCGATGATGGCCGTCAGATTCTCCAGTTTATGGTGCGCGGCGAACAGCGCGGCTTCCCATACGGCTCCCTCATTGCATTCCCCGTCGCTGAGCAGGGCGAAGACGCGGCGCGGCGAACCCTGCAGGCGCGCGGCCAGCGCGGCTCCGGCCGCCATGGAAAGTCCCTGCCCCAGGGCGCCGGTGGAAAAATCCACGCAATGCAGCGAACTTTCCGGGTGTACGCCCAGCCCGGACCCGTCGCCGCAGAAAGAGTCCAGTTCAGCCCGGGTAATATCGCCTCTGAGGTGCAGCGCCGCGTAAAGCGCCAGCGCGGCGTGCCCTTTCGAAAGGATAAAACGGTCGCGCTCAGGGTCTTTGCCCCTGGCCGCGCCCAGAGGGCCGGAATACAGCGCCGCAAGGATATCCGCCACCGACAGGGCCGAGCCTATGTGGCCGACGTGCGCGCGCTTTGATTGTTCAAGGATTATCTTCCTGATGCCGTAAGGCGTTATTGCCGACAAAGTTCCCCCGGGCGCTTCTGTATCAAATCATTTATCTTATTAAACAAAATTTCCGGCGCTGATAGCCATCCCGGGAATTCTAAAAATGATAAAATCAGGCGTGGACTATTCAAAACGCCGGGCCGGGTAAAAAGGGATCGCTCGATGAGGAAGGCGACGCTGAAACAGAATGTCGGCAGATTTAACGACGATGTGCGTGCCAAGGGCGGCTATAAGTACACTGCCGGCGCGTCCTATTCTTCTGTGGTCGCCAACCGGCGGATGACGGAGGCAGTGGCCGCGCGCATACCGGCGGCGGTGCGGACGCTCATCGACTTCGGCTGCGGCGACGGCACCTACACGGAGGAATTGGCCAGGAATTATCCGGGCGCGGAAATCGTCGGCGTTGATCCCGCGCAGGAAGCGGTCTCCCGGGCCAGGGTTCTGACTTCTTCCGCTACTTTTATCGTGGCCGACCTGCTGGACCCCGGGACCCTGCCGCAAAGCGTTTTTGACGTCGGCGTCATCCGGGGCGTCATTCACCACCTGCCGGACGGCCCGGCGGGCATCGCGAACGCCGCCAGGCTGTGCCGGACGCTGATCATCGTGGAACCCAACGGCAATAACCCCGTTTTGAAATTGATCGAGAAGTATTCCCGGTACCATATCGAGCACGATGAACAGAGCTTTACCGAGGGTGAACTGGTAGCCTGGTGCCGGGCGGCCGGCTGCGAAAACGTCCGGGTGGACTATATAGGTTTTGTGCCGTTCTTTTTCCCGGCTTTGCCGGCCAGGCTCCTCCATTCCCTCCAGCCGCTGCTGGAAAGCGTCTACCCGCTGAAGAAATATCTTTCCGGCCAGATCGTGCTCACCTGCGCGACGCCAGCCAGGTAAATTCTGCAAAGTATAAAGGGCCGCTTCGCGTGCCGCCGGGCAGGGGTCAGTAATCCTTGGATTTCCCGCCGCCGGCCAGGATAACGCCGAGATTTTTCCTCGCGTCCGCGTTGTTCCCGTCGAGGCGCAGCGCTGCGCGGTAGCGTTCCGCCGCCTCGTTCTTCCTGCCCTGCATGAACAGGACATTGCCGAGGTTCACCAGCGCGCTCACGTAATCAGGCTTCAGCAGCAGCGCGGCGCGGAATTGCGCGCCGGCCTCCTCCCACCGGCCCCGCCCGGCCAGCGCGGTGCCGAGGTTGAAATACGCGTCTTTGGCCAGGCCGGCTGCCAGCGCATACCGGGCGTTCTGGGGGTCCGGTTTTACCGCCAGCGCCCGGCGGTACAACTCTATCGCCGCGTCCGTCCGGCCCTGCATGTATAAAGCGTTGCCCAGGCTGTACAGCGCCGGCGCGTGGAAGGGCGCGTCGCCGAGCACCGCGCGGAAATGAGGCTCCGCTTCGCTGAAGCGGTCCTGGAGGCTGAGGATATTACCCAGGTTATAATGAGCTTGCAGGTGCCGCGGGTTCAGCCGCAGCACTTCGCGGTACTGCGCGGCGGCTTCCTCCCGTTTGCCCTGGCTGCCCAGCGCATTGCCCAAATTATAGCGGGCGTCCGCGTAGCCGGGTTTCAGCGCCAGCGCGACCCGGTACTGCCGGATAGCCGCTTCAGCCTGGCCGCGTCCGGCCAGCGCTACGCCGAGGTTGTTGCGTACCGGGGCGTAATACGGCTTCGTCGCCACGGCGGCCCGGTAGAGCGCGATGCCTTCCTGCCAGTCGCCCCGTTCCGTCAGCGTGAGCCCGAGGTTGTTATGCGCTATCAAATGCCGGGGCTCAAGCGAAAGAGTATAGCGCCACAGGGTTTCCGGGTCGTGCCATACCGCGGCCTGTTTGCGCGCGGCGGCGCCCAGCAAGGCGACGATCCCCGCTGCGGCTGCGAGCGTCAGCACGCGCCTCAGGCCGCTTCGGTTCCGCAGTCCGGCCGCCAGCGCCCCCCCCGCCAGCAGCGCCCAGCCCAGGCAGGAAAGATAGGAATAGCGGTCCGCTACCAGCTGCGTGCCGAATTGGAACAAACCCAGCACCGGCGCCAGTGTCGCGCCATAGCAGAGCCACACCGCCAGGCCGGCGGGCCAGCGGCGCCGCGCCAGCCACAGAGCGATGCTGACCGCAGCCACCGCCAGGCAGCTCAGCGCGAAGACGCTGTCGAACGGGTTCAGCGGCGCCGGGATCTCGTACAGCGGCAGCAGCCGCAGCGGCAGCAGCGTTGTTTTTAGATAGAAAGCGAGCCCGTAAAATGTCTGCGCCAGGCGGGCGGCCAGGCCGTGAGCTTCGAGCGAAAGCATGCTTTCTCGCGATTGTCCGTAAACCCCGACGAGACCGGCCGCCAGCGCAAGTATAAGATAAGGCAGTTTTTCCCGCCAGACCGCCCGCTGCGGGGGCGCCAGCCAGCCGCGCAGCCCGCCGGTGAGCCGCCCCAATGGATACACGTCGAGAACGAGCAGGATGAAGGGCAGCGTGACGCCTATGCCTTTGGCCAGCAGCGACAGCGCGAACGCCCCTAAGGCCAGCCGGTTCCAAAGGGGCGCCCGGGCGGCCGGCGCCGTGTGCCGTTTCAGATAACAGAGCAGGGTAAGCAGGTAAAAAAAGCCGGAAAGCACGTCCCGGCGTTCCGTAGCCCAGG
>DAOPZW010000068.1:0-14539 GCA_035353595.1 Elusimicrobiales bacterium
GGGTGTTGGTATTGTCGGTGCCGTCGCCGGCCATGCCTACGTAGCGCAGCACGCCGTTGGCGTTTTCCAGCATGCCGCGGGCGGTGCCGTCGCTGCGGCTCACGAAGCCCTCGTACTGCTGGTACATGAAAACCGGGCGCGAAACCGAACCGTCCCGGCCTTCCCGGTTCACCACGTAGACGTTCTTCTGCGAATCATACTTCATCATCTTGCCCACGAAAGGGATGTTCAGGGAACTGCCGTTGGAAACGCGCGTCTGCTGGCGCACGTGCAGGGTTTCGCCCTCGTTGTCCAGCGACTGGTAGCGGTTGTAGGAGGAAGTCCAGCTGGTTTCATGTTTGTGGATTATGGGCACCTGGATATTGAAGTTATTGGTGTGCCCGTTGTAGAGATTCGTGCCGGCGAACTGGGAATCGGCGTTGACGCCGTGCCCTGTCTCCGTGGAGACGTTCACCAGCTCGCCCAGCCCGGAGGCGCTGTCGTCGTTCTCGGAGAAATTATTGAAGCGCAGCCCCAGCTCGATGAAGCGCTTGATCACGCCGAAATCGCCCTGCAGGAATTTTTCCAGGCTGGCCATCTGCTCGGCATTGCCGGGGTTCAGGATGAATTCCAGCAGCAGCTTCTTGCCGGCAAATTTGGTGTGCCCGAAAGAAAGCTTGGCGGACACGTACTCGTTGATCTCCCTGGCCCAGGCCCGGTTGATCTCGCGGGCCAGGATATTCTCCGCGTTCCACAGGCCGATATCGGCCATCGGGATCTCCACCGAGGAAACCGAGGCGCCCGCGGTATAGGCCGTAACCCGGTCCAGCCGCAGGCGCAGGCGCAGCTTGTCGGCGGCCAGGCGGTTAAGGGTCACGGAAGGCTTGCTTTCTTTGCTGTAGCCGGCCGAGACGGAAACGTTCACGACTTCGCTGATCACGGTGCCCGCGCCCAGCCCGAAGCCCATGCGCAGGGTGATGGGCAGCTTCCAGATCTCGCCCACTTTCATTTCGCCTATGCGGCGGGCGGTGGCGGGCAGCGCTGTCTTGACCTTGTAGATCTTGGCCAGCGTGGCCAGTTCCCTGCAGTAGCGGTCGCTCTCCAGCGGCTGCACCACCTGGGATTTGCCCGACAGCAGCCCGGTAAGGCTGATGTTCAGTGGGCCCACGTCGGGGATGCTCAGCACTTCGCGGCCCAGCGCTACGGAAAGGTCCAACTTTATCTCGTCCACCAGGAAGATCTTTTCGGAGGGAGCGCGGCGCAGGTAGCGCTTGAATTCCCCGCCTATGCCGGGGCCGCTTTCCAGCCGGCCCTCCTTGTTCAGTTTTATCTCGGCGCTGCGGCAGAGGCTGTCGAGCGTATCCGTCTTGAGGGTTTCCCAGAAGTGCAGCAGTTCGCTGGAGACCGGGGCGGTGGAAGGCGCGGGCGCTGCGGGCTGCTCGCTGAGCAGTTTGGAAAAAGACGGCCCCGCGGCGCGGTCGAAATCCAGGGCTGCGAGGCTGGGCGCGGTAAAAAGAAGGCAGAGCAGGGCGGACAGGACCGGGCGCGGAAGCTTGGCTGTTACCATGTATATAATATACGGAAAATAAGGCGCCGCCGTATGGGGCCAAGGGCCCAGCAGAGGCGTGTTTTTGTACCCAGCCCGGCGGGACTAGTCGGAAAGTTCGGCGGGATCGCTGAAACGCTCGCGCATCTGCGTTACGTCGGAGATAGTGGCGTCGTAGCTGTTGGTGCGGCTGTCAAAATAGTTATAGGTCCGGGTGACGTCTTCCTTGCCCTTCTTTTTGGGGTCCATATGCACGTAGACCGTGGCGGAAACGTTGGCGGGCTTGGTCAGCTGCACCATGACCTTCAGGAAATCCTCGTAGCCCAGGCCGCTCTTGTTCGAACCGCCCGCCACCCTGGACAGCTTCTCGGACTGCGCCTTCCAGTCCGGCGCGTCGCGCACGCCGGCTATGTCGCGGATCACGCGCGTGGCCGTATAGGCCAGGTTGTCGATTATCTGGAACGGGTTGCAGCCCTGGGCGAACTCGTCGGAGGCGCTGACTCCGAGGGCCTTTTCCACGGCCCGGAGATCATAATCCACCCGCCCTTTCTTGTCGAAAGTGAACAGGTTCATCACCCTGTCGATAATATCCGCGTGCAGCTCGCGCATCATGTTCATGTAAGCTTTCATTATGGCCTGCGCCGGCGCAAAGATGATGTCCTGCACGCCCGCCTCGTTGATGAGCAGCTTGAAGCTCATCAGCGTGGCGGTGTAGCGCCCCGACGAAGCCACCAGCTCGCTGACCGGCAGCTGGTTGCTGTTGTCCACCCCGTCGCCGTTGACGCCCACGTAGCGCAGCACGCCGTTGGCTTTCTCCAGCATGGTCTCGGCGGCGGTGGTGCCACGCCCCACATAGCCTTCGTACTGCTGGTAGAGGAAGACCGGGCGGGAAACCGTGCCGTCGGCGTTCTCCTTGTTCAGCACGTAAACGTCCTTCTGGGAATTGTGCTTGAGCATGGTGCCGCTGAAAGGGATGTCGATGGCGCTGCCGGTATAGGTGCGCGTCTTCTGGTAGGCGTGGATGGTCTGCCCTTCTTTGCCCATGGACTGGTAGCGGTGATAGGACGAGCCCCAGTCTACCCGGTTGGTGCCCACCACCGGCACCCGCAGGCCGAAATTATTGGAGCGCCCGTGGTAAATATCCGTGCCGGCGAACTGGGAATCGGCGTCCAGCGCCGAGCCGGCCTGCTCGGACACCTCTTCCAGGCCGCCCATGCCGGCCAGCGCGTCGTCTTCCTCGGCGAAGTTGTTAAGCTTGAGCCCCAGCTCGATAAAGCGGTTTATGATGCCGAAGTCCCCCCGCAGGAATTTTTCCAGGTTCTCCATCTGCTCCGGGTTGTTCGGGTTCAGGATGAATTCCAGCAGCAGCTTCTTGCCCGAGAAGCGGGAATGGCCGAAAGAGAGCTGCACCGACAGGTACTTGTTTATTTCCTTGAGCAGCAGTTTGTCGAACATTTCGGCGGTTATGTATTTGCGCGCGGCCTTGGGCACGCCCTGCACCACCAGGTCGGCCGTAGTCTTTCCCAGGCCCTCAAGTCCCATGGCGGTAAGCGGTATCTCCACCGTGGAGGCGGCCACGCCGACGCTTTTAACCTGGAGCCTGTCCAGGCGCAGGCGCAGGCGCAGCTGGTCCGCGTCCAGCCGCCGCAGGCTGACCGACGGTTTGGAAGTCTTGCTGACGGCGGCCGACAGCGAAACGTTCACGACCTGGGCGATATTGGCGCCGCCCGAAATGCTGAAAGACATGGTCATCGACAGCGGCAGTTTCCAGATCTCGCCCACCTGCATTTTCACGATGCGCTTTTTCGTGGTGGGCAGCACGGTCTTCAGCTCGTAGAACTTGGCCCATTCCAGCACTTCCTTGCAGAACTTCTTGCTCTCCAGCGGGCGCACCACCTGGGATTTGCCCTCCAGCCGGCCCGAGAGCCCTACGTTCAGCGTGCCCACGTCCGGCAGGGCGGCCAGCTGCTGGCCCAGGGCCACGGAAAGGTCCAGTTTTATTTCGTCGAGCAAGGCCAGGTTGCCGTCCGGGTATTTCTTTATGCCCCGGCGCACGCCGCCGTTCAGGCCGAAGATGCCGTCGGGCGTTTTAACTTCCTTGTTCAGCTTTACCTCGGCCTTCTTGCACAGCGGATCGCTGACGCCGTTCTTGAGCTTCTCCCAGAAATTCGTAAGTTCGGCGGAAGGGACGGAGGAGGTGGAAGGTTCGGGCGGAGGCGGGACCATCTTATCTGGCAGCCCCTGGCGGGCCCGGGAGAACAGGCCGTTATACCCGCCTTCAAAAGGGAAATTGGAATCCTCGTCGATATCGGAAGGCACGCCGTTCCCGGCGGCGGCGCGGACAGGACAAAGCAGGCACAACGCCAGCAGCGCCGCCTGTATGCCCGCTATCGTCCTGCCATGGAACGCCATACTTAAAGGATAGGGGAAGGACCGGGTTTTGTCAAGGGCCATCCGTTGACTTGTCAAAGCGCGCCCCACGGGCCCCGGCGGCAGGGAAAGCCCTTTTTAGGGTTAATTTAATTTTTATGTATATGCTTTCGCGAACACGGACAGAGTATTCAGGTCCTGTCCTTATGCTCTCCGCACCAGTCCAGGCCGGTCACCAACGGGTACTCGCCGTCAGCCGGCGGATAACGGTGGCATTTCCCCGCGTCGTCCTCGCTGTCCCCGAAATATTTGCAGGCCGCGCAGCTATCCGGGGGCAAAGCCGGCTGCTCCGCCCGGGACGCCGAATTTTTTAGATATTCTTCGGCCTGCTCTTCGGAAATTTCCGGGGCGGTACGCGGCACCGCGTTGTCGGCCCCGCATTTACGGCACCTGGCGGTTTCCCCCGCGTGCAGGTATTTTACCGTTATTTCCCCGCCGCATTTGGAACAATTGAACTTCAGCGCCATATCCCCCCCTGTTTTACCCGGCTCCCGCGCCGGGCCCCTTTCCCGGCGGCGATGAAAAACTTTCTGCGGCCGCCGCCCTAACCGGTTATTTCTTTTATCTTGGCGTCTACTTCGTCAAAATCTATCGGCTTTTTCAGGACCGGGATAGTTTCCGGCAGGCCCGCGGCGTACAGTTTTTCCGGTTCATTGCCGGTTATGGCCACGATAGGGATATGCCTTATTTCCTGAGGTATTTTTATTTTAGGAGAAATGATAACGTCCCTGATCCCCGGCATATTGATGTCCAGGAAAATAAGCTCGGGAGCGTCCGCCAGCACCATTTGCACCAGCGTCGCAGCGTTATCGGTAGAAACGACGGCGTGCCCGGCCGCGCTCAGGTATTCGGTCATCAGTTCAACGATAAGCGGTTCATCATCAGCGACAAGTATCTTCATGGCTTTCTCCTTGCAAAAATCAACTGCTTATATCTTACAAAAAAATGCCGAAAAATCACCAAATCCCGGACCAAAAGACCTGAGAAAAA
The DNA here is from genome assembly GCA_035353595.1 of Elusimicrobiales bacterium. GTDB lineage: Bacteria > Elusimicrobiota > Elusimicrobia > Elusimicrobiales > UBA9959 > UBA9959. The sequence continues at coordinate 4,946 of DAOPZW010000068.1, forward strand.
TAGGCCCTTAGCGCCTTGTAAGGCCGCGGCGCCTGTCCTATAATATTCTGGACAGGCCGCCTTCAGGAGAAAAACACATGAAGAAATTATTGTTCGCCCTTATCATCTCGCTGCCCGCGGCGGTTCCAGCGGCGGAATGCGGCTTCCCCAAAGACCTTTTGCGCGGCCACAACGGCCCGGTAACTGACTGTTCGGAATATCTGCGCTCCCTTTATATCAACGCTAAAGACCTCGGCGATTTCGCCGGCATAGAGAAAGGCCAGAGCAGCCGCGCTTTCCTGGCGGACGGCAGGCAGGTGGGCGCCATGCTGAGCTTCGGCAAGTCCTGGCTGCAGCGTCCCTCCACGGTGGTGCCCGGCGTGATGGAAAGCATAGACGCTTATGATTTCGCCTTCCTGCTGTCGCAGGACAAGACCGCCTTTGACGAATGCGATTACCTTATACAGTGGGACCGGCTGGCCTGCGGCCCCAATTACCGCCCCTCGATAAGCTTCACCGCCAAAGGCCGCGTGGAACGCGGCCGCGAGCTGACGATAACCGCGCCCGGAATGACGGCCACGGTACGCCAGTATGTAGGTTTCTACATATTGGAGGGCCGCCTGGACGGCCAGCCGTTCTACGCCTACTTCTGGGCCTGAACTAAAAAACTTAAACATAAGCCGGCACGGGCCGCAGACCCGGCTTCCATACGGAGCCGGGTTCGTGGTGCCCGCGAACGCGGTTTTCCGGCTGCCCGCGCCGGACCCGCGCCCGGTCAATTCCCGCCCGGCGTTTTTTTATCTTATACGCCGCGTGGAAAGCCGAATAGAGTATCCCCGGCAGGGCAGGCGGCGCGCCGGACAGCATAAGTCCCCGCTCTTGACAAACAACTTCGGCCGTGTATACTATTCGTAGGATTTTACGGACCGGGCACCTTATGAAAAACATTCCCAGCAAGCTCCGCACCTGCGCCGCAGCCCCGGCGCTTTTCCTGCTGTGCGCCGCCCCCGCCGCCGCCTGGTTCAGCATGGGCCTGCCGTGGGACCCTAACCTTAAAGGCGACACCCACGAGCGCCTGTCCAAGGACGCGGTGGACGCCGTCGTGGCCGAAGCGCCGGACATGAGCCGCGGCAAAGCCCTGGGTTCTTTCGTCTGGGAAGCCACCGAGGGCTTCAAGGACGACGCCAAGGCGCATGACGGCAACGGCAAGGCCAACGACGGGAATTACAGGAAATACTGGAGGCTGGCCCTTAAGCGCTACAATTCCCTGCACTTCAACGGCAAGGGCCACGGCAAAGCCAGCAAATTCGAAATGAACGCCGGCGCTTACTGGTACATAGGCCGCATGCTGCACCTGGTGGAAGACATGGCGGTGCCGGCCCACGCCTATAATATTTTCCACGCCAAGGGGCTGAACTTCGACAATTTCGAGCTGAACGCGGGCCATCGTTACCGCAGCGGCCCGGTGACCCCGGTCAGGCTCGACTCCCCGGACCCGCTGGCCTACCATGACGCTGCCAGGGACCGCACCATAGAGGTGATCGTGAACGACCTTATCCCCGTCCCGCAGGGAAAGCCCTGGAGCTCCTACTGGGGCCCGCGCTCCTACGGCTCCAAAGACGATACCTTCCCGAAGCGCTACCCGAAAGGCAACGCTGAAGAGAACGCGCTGGTGGCCAACCAGCTGGCCCAGGCCAGGGACTACGGCGCCGGTTTTCTGATAGCGGTTTCAAAAGCGCTGCCGCCGCTGGTAAGGAATTTCCACGCCAGAGCCGAAGCGCGCGACGACGGGCTTTACACGGTGAACCTGACCTTCACGGTACTGGAGAACCGCAGGCCGGACATTACCATCTTCATGCAGGGCGAAGGCGGCGACCTGCTGCAGGGCACCGACCTGACCAGCGGCAGGAGCGAGACGCTGGAAAAGGGCGAAGTGCTGCCCTGGATGAAGAACTTCAGCCTGCAGTGGGCCGTGCGCGGCGCCCCGGGCAGCGAAATGACCCTGAAAGTAATGGCCCGCGACACCGACGGAAACTTCTCGGTGCCGGCCAAGGCCAAACTGAAGTTCCGCAAACAGTATTCTCTGAGCGGCGTTCACTTTTGACCGCTGCCGGCCGGTTTCAGCGGTCCCCGGCCGGGCCGGCTTTACCTGGCCCGCTGAAGGAACCTTTCAGGCTATCCCGAATGAACAGTTTCAAGAACCTTCTCGCCCTGCTGGGAACAGCCGATCTCCGGCAGCACAAGCTCTACATACAGACCCACGATTTTCCCGACCCGGACGCGGTAGCGGCGGCTTTCGGCCTGCAGCGGCTCCTGGAAAATTACGGCTACCGGCCCGAAATAGTTTATGCCGGCGAGATACAGCGGGAAGCCCTGCTGGACATGATCCGGCAGCTCGGGATCAGGCTGGGCAACGCGGCCTCCTGCAAGATAGCGCCGGAGGATCCCATAATCATTGTGGACGGCTGCAAGGGCAGCAATAACGTAACGGAGCTCCCCGGCGACGAGATAGCCGTGATAGACCACCATGAAGTGGCCGTTCCGAAAAATGTCGCCTTCTCCGACATCAGGCCGGCCTACGGCGCCTGCTCGAGCATTATTTACGAGTACTATCTCGCCGCCGGCATAGAGGTTCCCGGCGCAGTGGCCACCGCGCTGCTGCTCGGGCTCAATATCGACACGGCCCTTTTGATGCGGCGCGTTTCAGAGCCGGACCTGGAAGCCCATTACCGGCTGCACCGGCGGGCCGACAACCGCCTGGTGAACGAGCTGCTCCGCAATAACGCGGAAGTGAAAGACCTGGATTTCTTTAAGACCGCCTTATCCGGGATAATCATCGAGGGCGACTACGCCTTCTGCTATTTCCCCGACGGCTGCAGGCAGAACCTGATGGGGATCATGTGCGATTTTTTCCTGGCCCTGAAAGAAGTGAATTTCGCGGTAGTATGCGCGCGCAACGGCAACCGGGTAAACGTCTCGGTACGCAGCGAAAAGAAGGAATGGAACGCGTCGGACGTGGTGCGCAGGGCGCTGGCGGGCAGCGGCTCTGGCGGCGGGCATCCGGATATGGCCGCCGGCATCATACCGGACGCGGCGAATTTTCAAGAAGACAGCTTCCGCGAGAAGACAGCCGCTATATTAAGGTCGCCGGCCGCTTAAGGCTCCCGCAGCCTTTTAAAGCGCACAGCGCCGGCCTGCCCGCCGGTTCAACAAATATATCTTGAGAGGTTCAGCGCCAGGCAGGCGCTGCCGGATTTGACAGCATTGCCGGCAAGTGATATATTTTATCTATAGCAAATCTAAAAGAGAGGGTTTTAAATGAAAATATCGCTTTTCGCCGTACTCCTCAGCCTGCAGGCGGCCGCCTTGTCGGCCGAACCCGGCCAGGCCCTTTCCCAGCTGGGCGCCCTGGTCCCCGCGGGATCGGCCCAGGCGGCGCCCGCGCTGCCGGCAGCCCGGCCCGCCCCCGTTAAGAACGCTCCGGCCATAACCGCCGCAAAGACCGGCAGCCCCAAAACCGCCAGCCCCGCAGGCGCCAAGGAAGAAACCGCCGGCGAGCCCGCCATGAAGATGTGGATGGCGCTGGACCTGATGACCAAATTCGAGAACGTCGCCCTGCACGTTATCAACGGCGGCACGGATTCCCTGACCGTTGAGTCGCTGCAATGCGCGGAAGACAATTACGCCGCCTGCTCCATGTTCGTCACTCTGAACGGCCAGCGCAAAATGGTGGTTACCGTTGACGCCGGCGCAAAGCTCATCGCTGCCCTGGCCGAGAACGGTTTCTACCAGGAGGAAGAGAATTGGACCGTGGGCGTAAGCCGCGCCGAGTGCAGCAAGACCGGCGAAGAATACGCCTGTTCCTTTCAGCCCTGAACAGCTTGAGCCGCGCATAAAAAAACCCCGCTGACGGCGGGGTTTTTTTATTCCGGCTCTCCCGTTCACCGGTAGCCGCGTTTTTTTAAAGCCTGCGCAATACCCAGGTTTTCCCGCGCCCTTGAAGCGGAGGCGGCGTCCTTAAGCGCCTCGCGGAAATGTTCTACAGCTTCCTCCGGCCTGCCCGCTTTGACCAGGGCGATGCCCCAATTATTGTGGGCTTCGCCGTAAGCCGGCCGCAGCCGCAGCGCGGTCCTGTACCGCGCGATAGCTTCTTCGTACCGGCCCCGGCCGGCCAGCAGCAGGCCGCTGTTATAATGCGCTTCGGCGTTTTGCGGCGCGAGCCGCAGCGCCTCCCGGTAATGCGCGGCGGCTTCTTCCGTCCTGCCCCGCCTGACCAGCAGCACCCCCAGATTATTATGCGCTTCGGCGTTTTCCGGCTCGGCCTGCAGCGCCGCCCTGAACTGCGCGATGGCTTCCTCGTCGCGGCCCTGGCCGGCCAGCGCTACGCCCCAGTTATAATGCGCACCCCCGAAACCCGGATCGAGCCGCAAAGCCTCCCGGTAATGTTCAGCCGCGGCCTCGGGCCTGTTCTGCGCGTCCAGGGCCAGCCCCCAGTTCTGCTGCGCCTGCGCGTAATCCGGCCTGAGCCACAGCGCATGCCGGTAGCGCGCAATAGCTTGCTCCGCGCGGCCCTGCCCGGCCAGCAGCAGTCCCCAGCTATTGTAAATTTCGGCGTTCTTCGGGGCCAGCCGCAAAGCCTCCCGGTAATGCGCCTCGGCCTCGGCGTCCCGGCCCCGCGCGGCCAGGGCGCAGCCCCAGCCGTAATGCGGTTTAAAATATTCCGGATTGTTCCACAGGGCTTTCTCAAAATAAACCGCGGCCTCCTCCAGCCGGCCCGCGGCGGCCAGCGTGCCGGCCAAACCGTTCTGGGCCACTTCCGAAGCAGGGGAATTAGCGGCCGCGTTGCGCCAGAAGCTCAGGCGGTCCCCGAAATTCCTGCCGTGCAGCAGCGTTAGCGTTGAGAAGACCGCCAGCAACAGCGCGCCCAGAACGCCCGCCGCCGCGCCTTTTAATTTTTTAAGCAGGTCTATTTCCAGCAGAACAAAAATAATGCCAATGAACGGCAGGTACAGCCGGTGCGGCATAAAGATGGAGTAAAAAGAGCCGTTCGACGGCAAAAGGAACAGCAGGAACCAGGCGCAGCCGAAGCCGATCCTGCTCCAGCGTTTTTCTTTTGAAAGCGCCAGCGCGCCCGCGATAAAGCCCAACGCTATAAGCCCGTACATTACCGACATGTCCCGCTGCGCGGCCAGCACCGCCAACTGCACCGGGAAGAGGATATTGCCGAGGAAAGGCAGGAGGATCAGGAAATTCGCCGCCATGCCCACGGCCTGGTTGGACAGCAACTGCGGATCCGTCAGGGCAAAATGCCTCAGCAAAAAGAACAGCGCTGCGGTCCCCGCCCAGCCCCACGCCAGCACCGGGTCCAGGGCCGCCGCCGGCGTTTTTTTATCTACCCAGAACCGGTAGATCAGGCATACCGGGATCAGCGCGACGGCCGTTTCCTTGGTGAACAGGGCCAGCGCGAAAAAAAACAAATGCCAGGCGGCATAGCGCCGGGCGCCGGATGCCCAAAAATTGAGCGCCGCCAGGAACGCGGCCAGGGAGAAAACGGCCAGCAGCGAATCGTTCCGGCCGGGGATCCAGTATACCGCCTGCGAAATAGCGGGGTGCACCGTGAAGAACAAAGCAAAAAAGAAAGCGGGCGTCTGCCGGTACCGCAGCTTTAACAACAGCCTGAACAGCAGCACGGAGGCCAGGAGGTGCAGCAGCACGTTCGTAAGATGGTAAACAAAAGGCCCGGCGCCGCCGAACTGCGCGTCCAGCATAAATGAAAGGGTCAGCAGCGGCCGGTAATAGGAGCCCGCCCCCTGCGGCATAAAAAACACGTCGTGCCGGAACGCCTCGAAGAAATTGCCCGCATTGCGCAGGAAGCTCTGCTGGTCGAGGATCAGGATATCGTCGTCCATGCAGGTGAACCCGAAGTGCAGCGAAGCCGCGTACAAAAGCCCGCCTATCAGCGCAATACACGCCGGCAGCTTCCACGCCAAATTCTTTTCTTCAGGCTCGTTTATAAGCTCTCTGGAGGGCAGGTCCGCTTTCCACGGAATACGCATTAAGAATATGCACCCTTACTTTTGTTTTGGGTATGTTATGTCAAATTGAGGAGAACCCGTGGCTATCCACAGAACGATAAAGTGATGAATTAGATCAGATAACACCATTGCCAGGCCCAGACGAAGCAGCCACTGGCGGGCAGTTGCGCTAAAACCTGCCGACAAAGCGACAATCACGAATAGCAAGCCGATATAGCCGTGGTGAATTCTGATCCCGAAAGTCAATTTTGATAAAAAAGATAAATCTCGTGTTGATTGCAGATTAAAACCGAACCGGCCGATACAGGTAGCAACTTCCATTACTACTGTCAGCAGCCCTACCCACAAGAAGTTCTTCATATTGCGTTCCGGATACAAGTTGTTGTTACCATCTGATAGCCAAGACTAAAAAGATAGAGAGCGGTAAATACAGCAAATGCAGATATGTCATCGGGACTATTTTTTCTTCTTTATGATGCTTGGAATTATGTTCGTCTTCCGATGAACAGCGTCTGCGCTTAACCTCTACTTCGTGCAAAATGAATACCGTATGAAAGTATGCCAGGCAATGGATTATTATTCCCGACAACAGCCAGAGCATAGTAGCGCCCAAAGTTTTCCCGCTATAGCTGATCCCCATATCGGGATTATTGTATTTAAGCTGCATGTAGATATTGACCATGGCGCTGAGATCAAAAGCAAAACACGCCAGGTAAACAGTATGCATGAATGAACTAAAATGAGTCAGCGCTTTCTTTATCCCTTTAAAAGGCAATTTCACGCCATGGGCGGCGGATAAGACCTGGCCTTTTTGGGTAATGGACTCCAACACCAGGCTGAAAGCGCAGAGTCCGACCGGGACAAGCAGCGGTACGCAAAATTCAAGATAGTCCATATTCTTAAACAGGTTCAGCCCGCAGGCCAAACACGCTCCCCTGAAAACGCCATCTCTTACTTACTGTATTCTACCTTTTCAAAATACCGTAAGTCAGCCTAAATATCGTTCCCGATTTAGCGGAAACCTTACCCCGCAATCCCTTCCCGGCTAACCAGTTAAAATTCTATGCGCCGGCCGGCTTTGAATGATTTTTCAATTCAGCAAACACCGTAACCTTCTGATTTGAGTATTCTATTATTCGCCTATCTGTACCAAGTTGCACTGCAACTCCATTGCTCGCCTTTGCGACAACCCTATCTAACAAATCCAGGGCAAGCCAACAGATTTCAGAAATTACATATAGCCTGGGCCGATAAGCATCTCGCTATTTGTGTCAAAGAAGTGCAGGTTAAATATTCCATCCCGCTCATTTATATGCGGGGCTGCGGTGGCAATATTCGCATGTGTAAAGTTCTCGTTTATTTTACCTTTCAGTAATTTGAATTTCAGGGAATGGTCGGAAAACTCAACCTTGATCTAATTATAGGCTTTGTCAGTATTGTTAAATTTGGCCAAAATCTCCGCCTCATCCGCTCCGGGTTTAAAAATAGTGGCATATGCCGCAAGCGGCAGGGCCTCCAACACATGGCGAAGCATTAGGCATACTGAACATCATGCTGTCACAGTGTTTACAGTAAAGCCAATTGCAAATGTGAACAGACCTGTGCAAAAATGTCAGGAAAACATTATTTTCATTCCTTACTGTGTCCACAAACTCGCGCGACAATGAATGAATAATATCGTCAGTCAACCTAAAGAAATCAGGGTAACGAAAAAGCCCCTCCTGAAATTTATCGTTCTCCAGTAGGTTGAGCCGCGCAACACCCTTAAGATTATCCGTCATGCTGCCCCCAGTCCGCTATTAACAATACCGCCGCCCCATTGCGGCGCAACCAGGCGCGGCGGTTCTCGTAGTCGGGGAGCACGGATTTAAGAATGCTCCAGAACTTCGGAGAATGGTCGTGCACTTTAAGATGACAGAGCTCGTGCACAACGATATATTCAATGATCGCCGGCGGCATCATAGCCAGGCGCCAGTTAATGCGGATATCTCCATTGCGGGAACAGCTTCCCCAGCGCTTTTGCTGGTCCACAACCAGGACACGCCCGGGTTTAATTGCCAAAGAGCCGGCGTGCTTTCTAACAAAAGCCATCGCACGCAACCCGGTATGTTTTGAGTAAAAGTCTTTTATCGCGCCACCAGCGGCCAATTCAAATTCCTTGCCCGTCTGGCCGTCCAGGTAAATCTTTAAGCGGCTGTCAGCGGCAGCGCATTTAACATGTTTCCGGCCTGCGGCGCGGAACAGTTTTAACCGCAGATTCCGACCAAGGAACTGGAAAGATTCCCCATTTTTAAACTCTTTGGGTGGATACAAAGCCAAAAGCTCTTTAAAATATTCCTGCTTTTCTTCTATCCAGCCAACGCGTCTGGCGACAAACCTTTCAATTTCAGCATGAGACACAAAACCAGGCGCGCGCACCGTAACAGTGGCGTCCCGATTAACCCGCAAAGAAACACTCTTGCTTCCGCTTGAGGGCAGCAGCTTGTATTTTACGCGGGGTTCTACTACCGGAGCAGTCATATTTACCGTTTACCCCATTGCTGGGCCAGTTCAATCAACTCACGGGTAAGGGCCGGCAGTTTTTCCTCGTCACAGCCCTTGCGGCGAAGCAGGCGTTTAATTTCACGGCGTATTTCTTTCTGCACATCCTCGCGCTCGGTCCACTCGGCAACAGCCCGCTCTTCAACAAGCCCGATAATTTCTTTTGCCAATGCCGCCCGCTCCTCTTTCTTCAAGGCGGGCAGATCTTCGCAGCGGTCGATAAGCCCGAAGAAGGCGAATTCCCTGGCGTCGGAAAGCCCCAACTTCCGGGCGGCTTCGTCTTTATGTTCCTCAGCCTCTTTTATCTGCATTAAAGACAACAAAAACTGGGCGTCGTCGCGGCGGTCTTGCTTATTAACAGCAATAACATCTTCAAGCTGCTTCTGCAAAGTACCATAGAACACAGGGTTCTCAGCCGCGGCGCTGTGCAGGGTATCGCGCAGAGCATATTCCAGGTGCACCGCTTTGGCTTTGTCGGAGCCTTTGGCCTCAAGCTGCTGGGCGAAGTCCGGGGCGCTAATGGTAAGAGGCTTTAACAGTTCCTCTATCTTTTCCGCCGTAATATGCGCATGGATAAGCGCCTCAACCTTGGCGCTTAAATCCTCAGACTTAAGGCGTTCGTCCCGGTAAAGGTTCTTTGCGCCCTCGCGGATGGCCCCCAGGAATTTAAAATCCTTCAGGAAAGGCTCAACCCGCAGGTCCGGCATAAGGAAGTCCATGCTTTTTGCCAAGTCGCGGTACATTTTATCGAAGTCGCCGCGCACCATAGGCGGCCGGAGCAGTTCCATGCACTTCTGTATTATTGTCTTGGGTTCATCGTCAAAAGAAACGCCGGCAAAGAACTTCATGGCGGCTTTATGGTGAAGGGCAAGCTGCTTAAGTTCCCGCTCCACATCATCCGTATTGAACATGCCCGCAAGGTCGTCCGCGCTGAATTTCCTTAAAGCGCCGGCAAGTTCAGCCCCCAGGCCGACATAATCAACTACGAGGCCATAATTTTTACAGGGATATACGCGGTTAGTCCGCGCCACGGCCTGCA
>DAOPZW010000069.1:0-14460 GCA_035353595.1 Elusimicrobiales bacterium
GGAACGCTTCAGGTCCTCGGCCGCGTGCGCCTGCCCGCGGTAGTTCTCCTGTTCCAGGTAGAAAGCCAGCTGGCCGCACACCGAGAGCAGCAGGCTGCGCGTCTCCTCGGCGGGCGCGGCGCCCGGGTTGTTGGGCAGGAAGGCCAGCGCGCCGGTCACCTTGCCGTGGGCTATCAGCGGCAGGTATAAAGCCTGCGCGGAACTCAGGGTGTCCGTGCTCCAGCCGGCTTCCTTGGCGTTATCGAGCACCCACCTGGCCACGGCCCATTCCCGGGCCAGCGCCAGCCAGTGCGTCGGCGAGGCGGTGAAGATCTCGGTCTCGGTCCGGCTCTTGGTGTAGACCAGTTCGAAGGAGCCGTCGAAGAGTCCGCGCATCCGGTCGAGCACGGCCTGCAGGCAGTCCTTGCGGCCGCTCTTGAAGGCGAACTGCGCCAGGATGTCGAGCATGGCTTCGCTGTTGCGCTCCTTGGCGCGCAGCAGCTGCTGGTTGCGGGTCATGCGGCGGCTGAGCAGGCCGGTTATCACCGCGGTCAGCAGGTAGGCAAGGCACATCAGCGCGTCTTCGGCGCGGGAGATGGCGAAGGTATGTTTGGGCGGTATGAAAAAGAAGTTCCAGGCCAGCGTGCTGAGCAGCGCGGCCAGCAGCACCGGGCCTATGGCCAGGAACGCTCCCGCGCCCAGCACGGTGAGCAGGTAGAGGAAGCCTACGGATTGATAGCTGATCTCCGGCGCGGCCGCGGCTCCCAGCGCCGTGACCACCGCTATCAGCGCCGCCGCGGCTTTGTACGGGCCCGTTTCCCCGAGTTCGAATAAAGGCAGGGATACTCTTTCCCTGGCGGAGGCCGCCTGCCCGGCGTGCAGGATATGTATGTCCAGGTCCGTTTCGCCCAGCAGGCGGTTAAGCAGCCCGCTGCCGGCGCTGAAAAAGAAGGCGCGCCCCGGCCGGCCCAGCAGGATCTTTGTAACGCCGTGCTGCCGGCTTATGCGCGCGATGGCCCGGACCAGGTCCTCGTCCGTAGTGGTAAGCACCGCCGCGCCAAGGCCGCGGGCGAGTTCGATATTGGCGGCCAGCCGGTTCCTGTCGTCTTCGGACAGCGCCAGGCCGGTATCCACGTGCAGGGCTATCCAGTCCGCGTCGGCGGCAAAGGCCATTTTGCGCGCGGCGCGTATGAGCCCGCGCGCGCGGGGGCTGTGGCTTACCGCCACCAGCAGTTTCTCCTGCCCCGTCCCGCCGGGCTGGGCCGCGCCGCCCAGCTCGCGCAGCTCATTGCCCACCACTTCCCCGGCGAAGCGCAGCGCTAATTCGCGCAGCGCCGTAAGTTTATCCAGGCGGAAAAAGTTCTGCGCCGCCTGCGCGGCTTTGTCGCCCAGGTACACTTTGCCTTCGGCCAGGCGCTCCAGCAGCGTTTCCGGCGGCACGTCCACCAGCTCTATCTGTTCGGCGCGTTCTATGACCGAATCCGGCACGGTTTCGCGTACGGTTATGCCGGTGGCCAGTTCCACGTCCTCCTTGCGGCTTTCCACGTGCTGGATGTTGAGGGTGGTGTAGACGTTGATGCCGTGGTCCAGCAGTTCCACTATGTCCTGCCAGCGCTTCTCGTGCCGGGAGCCCGGGATATTGGTGTGCGCCAGCTCGTCCACCAGCGCGTACCCGGGCTTGCGGGCCAGCAGGGCGTCTATGTCGAGTTCCGGGAATTCCTTGCCGCGGTACTTTATTTTTTTTCTCGGTATGGCCGGTATGTTCTCCAGCAGGCGGCCGGTCTCGGCGCGGCCGTGCGTTTCCACTATGCCGGCTATAACTCCGGAGCCGTCCTTCAGCAGGGCGTGAGCGGCCTCCAGCATGGCGTAAGTCTTGCCGGCCCCGGCCGCCATGCCCAGGAAGATCTTGAGCTTCCCGCCTTGCTCCCGCAACCCGGCTTTTTTCAGAGACTTCAAAAGCTCGTCGGGATCAGGGCGTACAGGTTCACTTTCGTTCATACGGATACTTCCGGTCGAGTTCCAGGTTCAGCAGCAACGCGTTCACGCGTGGTTCTCCCAGTATGCCGAACTGCCGCGTTTCCGTTGCGGCGTCCACAAGGGACATAATATCAACTTTAGCGGCGCCGCGCGCTGCGGCCACGCGCCCGCATTGTGCGGCGGCGGCCGCCGGGCTTATGTGCGGGTCCAGGCCGCTGGCAGAAGCGTAGAGCATGTCGGGCGTGTTTACCCCCTCAGCCCCGGCGCGCCGCTCCGCAGCCGCGCGCAAGGCCGCGCCGGCAGGCGACAGGTTGCTGCCGCCCGACGGCAGCGGGTTGTAATCCACCGCCGAGGGGCGCGGGTGGAAATATTGAGCCCCGGTGAATTTCTGGGCAATAAGGCTGGAACCTATCGGTTTGCCCTCACGCGATACGAGGCTGCCTTTCGCTTTTTCAGGGTGCACGGCCAGCGCATAGCCGGCGACGGCCAGCGGGTAAATGAACCCGGTGAGCACCGTCATGCAGATGAATAATTTCAGCGCGGTAATTAAGGTTTTCATTTATTTCACCAGCCCGGCCGCGGTTATCAGCAGGTCCAGCAGCTTTATCCCGGCGAATGGCGCCAGCAGGCCGCCTCCGCCGTAGATCAGCATGTTGCGGCGCAGCAACGCCTGGGCGCTCAGGGCGGAATACTTTACGCCGCGCAGCGCCAGCGGTATCAGCGCTATTATTATCAGCGCGTTGAAGATCACCGCGCTCAGGATTGCGCTCTGCGGCGAATGCAGCCGCATTACGTTGAGCGCCGCCAGCGGCCCGGCCCCGCCGCCCGCAGCGTACAGCGCGCCGAACAGCGCCGGGATGATGGCAAAATATTTGGCCACGTCATTGGAGATGCTGAAGGTGGTCAGCGCGCCGCGCGTCATCAGCAGCTGCTTGCCGGTCTCCACTATCTCTATGAGCTTGGTGGGGTTGCTGTCCAGGTCCACCATATTGCCGGCTTCGCGCGCGGCCTGCGTGCCGGTGTTCATTGTAACGGCCACGTCGGCCTGGGCCAGCGCCGGGGCGTCGTTGGTGCCGTCGCCGGTCATGGCCACCAGCCGGCCGGCCGCCTGCTCGGCGCGGATGCGGGCTAGCTTGGACTCCGGCGTGGCCTGCGCCATGAAGTCGTCCACGCCGGCTTCGGCGGCCACGGCGGCGGCGGTCAGCGCATTGTCGCCGGTTATCATTACCGTCTTTATGCCCATCTTGCGCAATTGGGCGAAGCGCTCGCGTATGCCGCCTTTCACTATATCCTTAAGGTGTATTATGCCCAGCGCCCGGCCATTGTCCAGCACGGCCAGCGGTGTGCCGCCGCTTTTGGCCACCGCCTCCTGCGCCCGCTCCAGTTCAGCCGGGAAGTCGCGGCATTGTGCCTTTATGGCGGCTATGGCGCCCTTAAGGATCTTCCTCGTCGGCAGGCGCTCCGCGTCCAGAAATTCCACGCCGCTGGTCTGCGTATTGGCCGTGAAAGGTATGAAGCGCGCCTCGTGCGGGTGCAGTTCGCGGGCCCGCAGGTCGAAGCGGGTCTTGGCCAGCACCACTATCGAGCGGCCTTCCGGCGTTTCGTCGGACAACGAGGCCAATTGCGCGGCTTCGGCGAGTTCCCGTTCCTGTACGCCCGGCGCGGGTATGAAGGCCGAGGCCATGCGGTTGCCCAGCGTGATGGTGCCGGTCTTGTCCAGCAGCAATACGTCGATGTCCCCCGCCGCCTCCACGGCGCGTCCGCTCTTGGCTATCACGTTGCGGCGCACCAGGCGGTCCATGCCCGCTACGCCTATGGCGCTCAACAGCCCGCCGATGGTGGTGGGTATCAGGCAGACCAGCAGCGAAACCAGCACCGGCACCGTGACCGTGCCGGACAGGTCCTGTCCGGCCGCAGCCGCGCTGTAGTCCGCGAAAAGTTTCAGCGAGCCTACCGCCAGCAGGAAAACTATGGTCAGCGCGGCCAGCACCAGGGTCAGCGCTATCTCGTTGGGCGTTTTCTGGCGGGCGGCGTTCTCTATAAGGGCTATCATCCTGTCCACGAAGCTGTGCCCGGGGTCGGCGGTGATGCGCACCACTATGCGGTCGCTGATCACGCGCGTGCCGCCGGTTACGGCGCTGCGGTCGCCGCCGCTCTCGCGTATGACGGGGGCGGATTCGCCGGTTATCGCGGACTCGTCCACGCTGGCTATGCCTTCGGCCACTTCGCCGTCGCCGGGGATCAGGTCCCCCGCTGCGCAGACCACCAGGTCGCCTTTGCGCAGCTTCGAGGCGGGCACTTTCTTTTCGCGGCCGTCTTCCAGCCGCCGCGCGTTAATTTCCACCTGGGACTTGCGCAGGCCTTCGGCCCGCGCTTTGCCGTGGCCCTCGGCCAGCGCTTCGGCGAAATTGGAGAACAGCACCGTGAACCACAGCCACAGCGCTATCTGCGCGTCGAAGGCCGGAACGCGCGGCAGCCCGGCGAGCAGGCCGCCGGTGACAAGCGCGGCCACGGCCAGCGTGACGAACATCACCGGGTTCTTCATCTGCCGGCGCGGGGCCAGCTTCAGGAAAGCGCCGGCCAGCGCGCCGGAGACTATTTCTTTATTCCAGAATTTATTGTCGTCCATATCAGAAGAAAACTCCCTTAAGCAGCAGCAGCTGCTCGGCCAGCGGCCCCAGGGCCAGCGCCGGGAAGAAGGTGAGCCCGCCGACGATCAGTATAACCGCCGCCAGCAGCACGCCGAAGGTTGGCGTGTCGGTGGGCAGTGTCCCCGCCGAGGGCGGGCAGGTTTGCTTGGCTGCCAGGCTGCCGGCTATGGCCAGGCAGGGCAGGATAACCGCGAAGCGGCCTGTCAGCATGGCTATGCCCAGGCCGATATTATAGAAGTCCGTGTCGGCGTTGAGCCCCGCAAAGGCGCTGCCGTTATTGCCGGCGGCAGAGCTCCAGGCATAGAGCAGCTCCGTAAGGCCGTGCGGGCCCTTCGCCGAAAGGCTGCCCAGGGCCGCGGGCAGCGCGCAGGCCAGCGCCGCCCCGATAAGGATCACCGCGCCCGGGGCCAGTATGCCGGTCATGGCCATCTGTATTTCCCGCTTCTCTATCTTCTTGCCCAGGTACTCCGGCGTGCGGCCTACCATAACGCCGCACAGGAATACCGTCAGCAGCACGAAGAGCAGCATGCCGTACATGCCGGCCCCGACCCCGCCGAAGATAACCTCGCCCAGCATGATATTTAAAAGGGCCGCGCCGCCGGCCAGCGGCGACAGGCTGGACTGCATGGCGTTGACGGAGCCGTTGGAGGCGCAGGTGGTCGATACCGACCAGATGAGGCTGTTGATCACTCCGAAGCGCGTCTCTTTGCCTTCCAGCAATTGCGCGCCGGTAACGGCCGGCGCCGAATATTCCGCGTACACGGACAGCGCCAGGCCCGCCGCCCACAGCGAAAGCATGACGGCGAACAGCAGGCGCGACTGGCTTGTGTTGCCGACGAGAGAGCCGTAGGCGTGCACGCAGGCGGCCGGCAGCAGCAGCAGCAGCAGCATCTCTATGAAGTTGGACAGCGGGGTGGGGTTTTCCAGCGGGTGCGCGCTGTTGGCGTTGAAGAAGCCCCCGCCGTTGGAGCCCCACTGCTTGATAGCTGCCTGTGAGGCGGCCGGGCCCAGCGGTATGGTCTGGCCGGCGCCCTCCACCGTAGTCACGGCGGCGTTGGGCGCGAAGCTTTGCACCGTCCCCTGCCCGACGAGGATAATGGCCGTGAGCAGCGAGAGCGGCAGCAGCACGCGCAGCGTCACCCGGGTTATATCCGCCCAGAAGCTGCCCAGCCCCTGCGCCTTGTGGGCGACTATGCCCCGCGTCAAGGCGGCGAAAACGGCTATGCCTGTGGCGGCGCTGAGGAAATTCTGCACCGTCAGGCCGGCCATCTGCGTAAGATAGCTCAGCGTGGTTTCCCCGGCGTAGGCCTGCCAGTTGGTGTTGGTCATGAAGCTGACGGCCGTATTAAAGGAAAGGGCAAGCCCGACGGGGCCGGCCCCGTTGGGATCCAGCGGCAGTTCCCGCTGTACGAGCTGCAGCAGGAAAACGGCCGCAAGTCCCGGCAGGTTGAAAGCCAGCAGCGCGGACGAGTACTTTCGCCAGTTCATCTGCTCCGCCGGGTTTATGCCGCACAGGCGGTAGATCAGTATTTCGGCGGGGCCGAAGAGGCGGCGCTGGAATTCGCTGTTATCGGCCAGCGCGCCGGCCAGGTACCTGCCCAGCGGGAAACTTAAGCCGGCCAGGGCGGCTACATAGAGCGCGAGCTGCAGCAGGTCGTGCTTGTTCATAGCTCAGAATTTCTCCGGGTTGAAGACGACATAACCCAGGTAAGCCAACAGGAAAAGGCCGATCAGGCCTGCGGCGGCGAAATACATGATTTATCCTCCCCCCTACGTGCATCTTACCATAGGGGCAGGCAGCTTTTCACCTGTAAGTATAGTCTACCAGCCAGCGGCGGGAAAGGTAAGTAAAAAGACGGCGGTAAAGCGTAAAAAACGCGTAAAAATTAATGGCTGTCGGCACCGGTCAGGCAGCAGCCTATCTTCCAGGCTGCCGGGCGCGGGGCCGTTTCTCCGGCGGCCCCGCCTGCGCCGGCAGCGCGGCGGCTTGCGTCACTTGTCGTAGCGCTTTTCCACCGCTTCCCAGTCCACCGCGTTGAGGAACGACTCAATGTATTTGGCCCTGTCCAGCTGGTAGTCGGTCAGGTAGGCGTGCTCGAAGACGTCCATCACCAGCAGCGGCGTGCAGCCGGCCAGGTGGCCGCCGTCGTGCTCGTTAACCCAGGCGTTGAAGAGCCTGCCGCCGGTATTGTCGCGGTACAGCACCACCCAGCCTATGCCGCGCATCAGGCCGGTAACGGCGAAGTCCTTTTTCCAGTCCTCGAAGCTTCCGAAAGCTTCTCCGAGGCCGCGGTAGGCGTGGCTGTCCTGCCTGGGCAGGCCCGTGCCGCCCAGGTTGCCGAAGTAGAGCTCGTGCAGGCGCATGCCGTTGAACTCCCAGCCGAAACGCCGTTTCAGCTCGGCGTATTCCGGCGTTTTCTCCTTGCCCTCCGCCAGCAGGGCAGCGAGCTTTACCGTCAGGGTATTAGTGTTGTTAACATAACCCTGGTAGAGCTTCAGGTGGTTGGCCGTCAGCTGCCCGCTGAAGCCCGGTATACCGGACAGGTTGGGATACTCCGCCGCTTTGTATGCTTGTATGGTGGTTTGCTGCATGGTCCCCCCTTGTGCAACTGTTTCCTGCGCATTCAGCGCCGGAAAGACCGACATGCCCGCCAGCAGGGCAAGCGCACACGCTGTTTTGTGGTTCATTTTCCCTCCCGTATCCTTGTTGAAATTCCCGGCCGAACCGCGGTCCGGCCGGTGCTGCGTATCTCCGGCCTTTACTGCCAGGCTTCCCTGGCGCCGGCCGTGCTCCTGGTAAGCTTGTTCTCTGCCAGGTACTTGTAGGCTGAAAGGGCGGCCAGGGCCCCCTGGCCCACCGCTATGGAGATCTGTTTTTCCTCCGTATCGGTAACGTCGCCGGCGGCGAACAGGCCCTTCTCCGCGGTGCCCTGCGCGCGGTCCACCGGTATTTCCCCTACCGGGTTGAGCTGTATAAGTTCCTGCAGCGGCGCGCTGTTGGGCGTAAGGCCAATTTCCAGGAAGACGCCGTCCACCGCCAGGGCAAGATGCTGTTTGCCGTCGGGCGAAGCGAGCTTTATCCCGGTGAGCTTCTCCGTTCCCAGGTACTCCTGCACCTCCATAGGCGTATGCAGCGTTACATTGGGCGCCTTGCGCGCCTGTTCCACCAGCCCGGCGTCGGCGCGGAAATCCGGCCTGCGGTGCACCAGGTGTATTTCGGAGGCGAAGCAGAGCAGGTCCCTTACCGCGGTGAACGCCGAATTGCCGCCGCCCACTACGGCTACGCGCAGGCCGCGGTACAGCGGGGCGTCGCAGGTGGCGCAGAAGGCTATGCCTTTGCCCATAAAGCGCTCTTCCCCCGGCGCGCCCAGGCGTTTATATTCCTTGCCGGCGCAGTAGATAACGCAAAGGGCCTTGAACTTTTCCCCGCCGGCCGTCGACAGCAGGAATTGCGAACCGCTCTTCTCTATCCTGGTCACCGGCGAGCCCACGGCTTCGGCTATCTGGTGGCGCTCCAGGTGGCCGCGGAAAGCCTCGGTCATTTCGGCGCCGCTCAGTCCCGCCAGGCCGAGGTAATTGTCTATCCCGGCGGTGTAGCCCAGCTGCCCGCCCAGCTTTTTCGCCACCAGGGCCACGTCCAGCCCCTTGCGCGCGGCGTAGACCGCCGCCGACATGGCCGCCGGGCCGCCGCCTACGATCACCAGTTCGTACAGGCGGCCGGCTTCGGTTTTTTTTATTTTCCCGGCGTTGCGCGCGGCGCGCACCGCTTCCATCATGGCGGCGTACCGCTCCGGTTCCACGGCTTTAATTATTTCCAGGCAGGCGGCTGGCGCCGGCAGCGCGCCTTCAAAGGAGCTGGTTCCGTTTATTATGGTTTTGGGCACGCCGCTAACCTGGTGTTTTTTTGCCAGGTCCGGGAATTCCGCGGCCTCCACCATGTCGGCGCGGATCTTGTCGTTGAGGAAAGCGAACTGATGCGCCGTGTGCACCATTTCGGGACAGTAAGGGCAGGTGAGCGTTACCATTACCTGCAAATGCACCGGTTGCTTGATCTGCCTGACCAGCGCTTCCAGCTGCGGGTCCAGGCCCGAGCTCCCGGAGGAGATCATGAGGACGGCTTCGAGCAGGGAGCTGAATTCGTGGCCGCCGGTAAAGCCGTAGAACCGTATGCCGTAATCGCGCGCGCCTATTACGGCCGTGGCCGGGGCCAGGTCTATCTTATAGTTCATGGCGGTATCGCCGTCGAGCACCAGGTCGCGGACTTCCAGCTTGAGCAGCCCGGACAGCGCGCATAATTCGCGCAGCAGCTGCTCCTGCTGCGCGCAGGCGGGGCAGGCGCTTTTTTGCCCGAAGAACAGCAGCCGCACCGGCGCCTTCATGTTCGCCAGCAGTAGCTTAAGCTCCTGCTTTACCTTATCGTCAATAATGTCAGGCATAAGCTGGTCTCTCCCTTCGACCCGTCCGGCCTATTCGACAAAAATAAGCGTTATTCTGTCAACTTTCGCGCTCCGGTCGGCCGGGGCAGGTGAAAATGTATATCGGAGGGCGGTTCCCGGGCCGGCGCAGGGCGCGGGGTCCCGTAGAACCCCGTGCCGCCTGAAATAAAAATTCTCAGGTTCTTATCGCCAGTAAATCCGCCAGGGGCGCTTCCTTGCGGCTTGGGCGGAGTTTACTTGGCCCGGCTGAGTATGCCGACGGCGGCGTTGAGCTTGCCGGCCAGCACGCCGTGCAGGCCCAGGGCCTTGCGCAGCTCGGAGAGATACTTGTGTTCCGGCGGCACTGTCTTGCCGTCTGCGGCGATGATCATTACGGTCCAGGCGTAGGCTGTTTCGGCCAGCCGGGGCGAAAGGGCGGCCGCGGCCTCGGCCATAACGGCGGCGCGGCCTTTTTCTGCGGCGACGGCGGCAATGCAGGCGGCGTAGGAGCGGGAATCTTTTACGGCGCTGAAAACCGGCGAGATAACGGTCATCTGGTACAGGCGGTCCAGCTCGGACTTGGAAAGTTTGCCGTCGCTGGCCATGGCCAGCACGCAGACCGCCATAATGGCGTCGGCGGGATTATCGAGGGGCGCCTCTCCGCAGCACTTGCAGGACTTTTTCTTTGTCTTAGCCATGTTGTTCCTCCTGTAATTCTCAGAAGATATATTCTATCAGATTCAGGAATGTGATGCGGCAGGCGCTAGAATTCCCAGGTAAAGCCGGCCAGCAGGTAGTGTATCCACGCGAAGGTGTACACTTCGCCGGCGCCCGAGCCGCCCTCGAGGAAGCGGTATCCCAGGCGAAGTTTTCTCCCCGGCGCCAGCTCTTTTGAGACGGCCAGCATAATATCTTCAGCCCTGCCCTGCGGCGCGCCCAGGGCCTCAGCATCGAGGTTGAGCTCGTAGCCGGGGCTGAATTTATAGGCGCCGGAGAAAGCCGCCAGCGGCACAAAGCCTGTGTTCCTGGATTCGGTGCTCTTAACGCCGTTGCTGAGCTTTATGCCGGCGTGGCGCATTTTCAGCGCGCCGCCCCAGCGCAGCACCAGGCTTTTGCTGCGGCTGAACTCGTAGAGATACTTCACCCGGTAGGAATTGAACCGGTAGACGGCCTTGGTCGGCGTGGCGGCCGCGAAGACCTGGCCGTTGAAATTTACGGCCCGGGCGAAGGTTCCCTCCGAGCGCAGCGTCAGCGGCGCGGCTAAAAAAGACCAGTCGCTTTTGCCGCTGCGCCGCCCCGCGCGCACGCGCACAAAGGGCGCGGCGTCGGCTTTAAGTTCATCCGTCAGCGAAAACCTGTTTCCGCCCTTGAGCGGTATCTTTACCGTGTTATGGTCCGCCCAGGCCGCGCCGGCCTCGGCGTCCAGGTAATACTGCGCCCGCGCGGCGGCGGGCAGCAGCAGCAGGCCGGCCAGCAGGCAGAGGGTGAAAGGTTTAGTCATAAGCCGGTCTTTTTATTTGGTGTTTGCCGGGCCGCCGCGCAGGTCCCAGGCTTTGTAGAGCGTAATGTAGAATTCCAGGCCGCGGCTGCTTTGGCCCAGCCTGGGATAGTTGCGCCAGGCGTATTTGGCGCCCAGCTGAACTACGTCGTTGCCCGCTTCGAAGCCGGCCGAGACGCCGCTGAAGTTGAAGTAATCGGCGTTCCTGCTGCGCAGGCGCCAGTCGTAAGCCAGGAAAGGCCCCGCCATGACGTTATGCGGCAGCCAGAACACGTCGGCCTGCAGTTTGGCCCAGCCCAGCGTGGAGGACCCGTTCTCATTGCTCAGGTCGTAAGCGGCGCTGCCCCAGGTGGAGAGCGGCAGGGCTTTTATGAGGTCGGACTTGCTCCATTCTTTAAGGCTCCAGTAGCGGGACCAGTTCGCGAAGATGGAGTAGTCCCTGGCGCCGTTGGCGATGCCTGAGTAATGCGGCCAGCCGAATTCCGCCCCCACGTCCGCGTATTTGGAGGAGAGCATGGCTCCGACGTAGGGAGTATGCGAATTGTAATAATCCTTGTTCAGGGTCCTGAGGCGCCAGACATACTTGCCGTAAGCCTGCAGCGGCAGGCCGCCCGCCTTTAACAGCTCCGCGCCCTGCCGCACCATGCCCTGCGTGTAGGTGCCGTCTATGCCGCTGGTATCCCTGCCGGAATTCATCCAGACGGCGCCCGGGTAAGCGGCCGGCGCAAAAGCCCGGGCCGGGGGGCAGGCGAGGGCCAGGCAGGAGGTCAATAGTAGTAATGAGTATGGGGTGCGCATTTTTGTCTCCGCTAATCCGGCTTGCTTTCAAAGATCTCCAGCATGGCGTCCGCTACCTTGCCGTGGGCGGCTTCTTCCTTGCTCAACTGCGTAAAGATTTTTTTAAGTTCCGGGTCGTCCACTTTTTCGGCGCATTTTTTAAAGCTTGCGGCCATGCCTCTCTCCAGCTTCTCTATCTGGGAAAAATATTTCAGGTAATCCTGCTTAGTAAACATTCTTTTCCCCTTTCTCTATTTTGGCTTTGAGCGCGTTAAGCCGGGCGGAGTGCTTGCCGGATTCAGCGGAGAGTACGTGCATGTAGGTGTTCAGCTGGGCGCGTTTGCTTTCCGGCAGGCCGCTCCAGAAAAGAGCGGTTTTCAGGTGCTTGTGGTAGATCTGTATGGACTTGTCTTCCAGGTTTATCGCGTCCTCTATTAATTTCAGCAGCTCTTCTTTGTTTATGCTCATGTCAGTCTCCAAAGAACCAGGCCAGGCGGGCGGCGTCGGCCTTGAAATAGCCGTCGGCAGCCGCCTTCTCGTAGATCCCCGCGGTTTCGTCGGCGGACAGGCGCCAGTCGCATTCCTTGTTATAGTCGAACCAGACCAGGCCTTTTACGGCCGTATAGCGGTACTCAAGCTGGTAAAGCAGGCGCCGCAGCCAGAGGGCCCTGGAGCCGCCGGCATTGCAGGAGGCCACTTCGGACAGGAACAGCGGCTTGTCGGGGGCCAGGGCCAGGGCCCTGGCGTAGGGCCCTTTGAGCAGCTGGCCCGGCCTGCGCCAGGAAGACCACTCGCGGGAAGCCCCCCAGTTGTAAACGTCCAGCCCGACGGCGTCGGCGTAAGCGCCGCCGGGATAATAGTTCTCGAAACGGTTCCAGCTCTCGGCGGGCTTATCCTCGGCGTTGACGGTGAAGACCAGCCTGAGTTTGGGGCCGCCGCCGGCGCGCAGTACTGCGGCCATGCGCCGCCAGGCTTTTATATAAAGCTCCGGGGATCTTCCGTTGGCGCTTCCGCTCCAGGAGTACCAGTCGCCGTTGGGCTCGTGGCCCCAGCTCAGCATTACCGGGCGGCCGTAGCCTTTTATCGCCGCGGCCAGGCGCCTCATGTAGGCGTCGTGGCGGCCCCCGGCGATCTCTCCCAGCAGGCTGCGCTTTTCTTCCGTCTTTAAATAGGGCTCCCAGGTCAGCGCCAGTATGGCCGGCGCGGAATTTCTCCGTTTCATTTCCGAAACCGGGAACTTGTCCCCCCAGGCCAGGTAGAAGTGGCGGAACCCGCTGCGCAGTTGGAGCGCGCCGTAATCGGGCGAGCTTATGCCGGTCACGCAGCCGGGGAATTTCCTTTCGAAAAGGGAAAGCTGCTGCCAGGGCAGCCGGACGTCCTCGTAGGCGGCCCAGGCCGCCGCCAGGGTCAGCGCGCCCAGCCCGGCTATGGCCAGCGCTGGTTTCGCCCTCATGCGGCCGCTCCTTCTGGCTGCGGCTGGTTGAACCGGAAGATGTTGGCGAGGATGAAGACATGGTAGGCCGCCCAGAACATGTTGACGCCGATGGCGTACGGCGCCGTTTCAAAGCGCAGGGCGCCCACCACTATGGCCGCGATATTCAGCCCCATCATAACGCCGTAGGGCCACAGGCCCGTCCAGTCCAGGCGCTCGCGGCCGCCCTTGGTGGTAACCACAAAGGTCATCTTTTTCCCTATGAGGCCCAGCAGGGTGGCTTTCATCAGCACCGGGAAGCAGAGGGACCCCAGGATCAGGCCGGTGTAGATCTGCTTGAGGGTGTAATGGCGCTCGTGCATGGTGGCGTAGAACACCAGCAGCGACAGCGAGAAGTAGGGCACGAAGGTGGCTATGTAGATCTCGGGGTCCAGGAAAAAGGACGGCACATTAAAAAGCAGGTAGGCGACGGGGCAGACCATCAGGAAGAAGAAGGCCCAGCCAACGAAATAGTAGCTGCCGGCGAGGAAATACTCCACCCACTGCATGAAGGTCAGCGAGCGCGGGGAGCGCAGCAGCAGCCAGGCCACCCGCCGGAAAACGCTGACCGTGCCGCCGGACCAGCGGGCCTGCTGCTTGAAGTAAGCCGGCAGGGTGTCGGGGCCCAGTCCGAACACCTTGACGTGCGGATAGTAGAGCGACCGGTAACCTTTGGCGTGCAGCTTCACCGAGGTGGCGAAATCCTCGGTGATGGAGGTCTCGTCGAAGCCGCCTACGGCCAGCAGGGCGCTGCGGCGGAAAACCACGTTGGTGCCGCAGCAGAACATGGCGTCGTTGAGGTCCTTGCCCTCGCAGATGCTTTCGTAGAAGATGGCCTGCTGCATGGCCGCGCCCATGGCTACCGGGCTGTCCCCGACGTTGGAGTAGAACTGCGGCGTCTGCACGAAGGCCAGGTTATCGTCGGCCTCCAGGGCTGGCAGCAGGTCGCTGAGGAAATCCGGCATGGGGTTCTGGTCGGCGTCGAAGATGGCCAGGTATTTCTCGGTCATGCCGGCCATGAAGGCGTTGACGATGCCGGCTTTGGCGCCGCGCCGCTCGTCCCGGCGGAACACTTTTACGCCGTGGCGGCGGGCCAGCTCGTCGGCCTCGTCCTTGAACCGCTGGTCGCTGGAATCGTCCAGAAAATAAATGTTCTTGTTGGGGTAGTCCAGGTTGCGGAAGGTGATGAGGGTCTCTTCCAGGATCTGCTTGGGCTCGTGCCTGGCGGCCACTACCACGGCAACCCAGGGGTCCTTTCCCTGCTCCAGGGGCGCGGCGGGTTTCTGCTCTTCCCTGCTGCGCAGGTGAAAGACGTTGACCATGTACCCCAGCGCGTGCACCAGCATGTAAGTTTCGCCGGTGAGCAGCATCAGTGCGAAAAGTTTTTCGAGGGCCGTGTAGTCCGAGTAGGAGAAGATGATCACCCGCGCCACGAAATAGACGCAGACCGCCACCGAGGCCACCAGCGTGAAAACCCGCAGGCGGGCCAGGAAGAAGCGCAAAAATTTATAAAGTAACATAATTGCCTGACTACTCTTTCCGGCGGCGCCGCCGTGTGCCTGTAAGTATTCCCTGCCCGACCGGCGTTATTATATACATCTATCCCTTAGCCT
This sequence comes from Elusimicrobiales bacterium, assembly GCA_035353595.1. Taxonomy (GTDB): domain Bacteria; phylum Elusimicrobiota; class Elusimicrobia; order Elusimicrobiales; family UBA9959; genus UBA9959. Next base: position 14,382 of record DAOPZW010000069.1, read on the forward strand.
GTCCTGCCGGTCGGCCGCGCGGGGGCGGATCGGCGTAAACCTCAGAGCTGTAAGCGGTCGTCGTGATATAGCCGGCTGC
>DAOPZW010000070.1:0-14387 GCA_035353595.1 Elusimicrobiales bacterium
AGTTCTTCCACCGATTCCCCGGGCTTGAGCTCGGCCACGCCCAGGCTCACGCTGGCGGCCACCTTGCGGCCCTTCAGGATCTCGGCCGCGGTCATCATGTCTTTATACGAGGAGTTGGTGCAGGACCCTATGCACACCTGGTCCACCGGTTTGCCTTCCAGTTCGGACACCTTTTTGACGTTGCCGGGGCTGTGGGGGCAGGCCGCCATGGGCTCCACCGAGCCCAGGTCCAGGTCTATCACTCGGTCGTACTTCGCGCCGCGGTCCGCCTTCAGCTCGCTCCAGTCGGCCTCGCGGCCCTGGGCTTTCATGAATTTTTTCGTGATATTATCCGACGGGAACACGGAGCAGGTAACGCCCATTTCCGCGCCCATATTGGCTATGGTGGCGCGCTGCGGCACCGAGAGCTTCTTCACTCCGGGCCCGCCGTATTCCAGCATTACGCCCACGTTGCCCTTCACGGTGAGGATCTCCAGCATCTTCAGCACCACGTCCTTGGCCGTAGCCCAGGGCTGCAGCTCGCCGGTGAGCTTCACCAGATAAACTTTGGGAGCCGCGGTGTAGAACAGGCCGCCGCCCATGGCCACGGCCACGTCCAGGCCGCCGGCGCCGATGGCCACCTGGCCTATGCCGCCGCCGGTAGGCGTATGGCTGTCGGAACCCAGCAGCGTGGTGCCGGGCTTGCCGAAGCGCTCCAAATGCACCTGGTGGCAGATGCCGTTGCCCGGGCGGGAGTAAACCACGCCGTACTTGGCGGCCACGGTGGCCAGGTATTTGTGGTCGTCGGCGTTCTCGAAGCCCACCTGCACGGTGTTGTGGTCCACGTAGGAAACAGAAAGATCAGTTTTTATTTCCTTGAGGCCCATGGCTTCGAACTGCAGGTAAGCCATGGTGCCGGTAGCGTCCTGGGTAAGGGTCTGGTCGATGCGGATGCCGATCTCGCGGCCCTGCACGTACTCCCCTTCGCGGAGATGCGCGCGCATAATTTTTTCAATGATGTTTAAGCCCATATAATGCTCCTTTAAGACTGAAATTCCAGCGCTACAATATTATAGATAACTAAAGGCGGAATCTAAACCCCCGGCCCTGCCGCGGCGCCCGGGAACTTACCGCTTCCCGGAGGGAAAGCTGAAAAGTTCTTTATTCTTCGCTTTAAAAAAGCAGATATCCTGCGCTTCCCTTTCCTTTTTCGCCAGCATTTCCGTCTCGGCGGCAAGGGTCTTTAGCACTCCTTCCCATTTGACGCCGCAATCCTTGTCGCATTCGGCTTCCGCCCCGGTCCCGCTCTGCGCGGCGGGACAGCAGGCCGCCAGGGCCGCCCTGGCCGCCGCGGTTTTATCGTCCAGCGTCTTTTTCTTTTTCTGGTACCGCGCCCCCGCATTAAGGCACTTTGTCAGCCCGTCGCAGGTTAAAAGCCCGTTTTCCAGCGGCGGTTTTCCGTCGTATTTAGCGTCGGCGCAGCCGGGGGCGGGCGGGTCCAGTTTAGCCAGAAAATAGGGGACCGGGAAAGACTTGGTGAGCTGGACGCAGAAACAGCGGTTCTGCGCGATAGCCTGCCCGGCAAGGGGCGTCTCGGCGGCCGCAAGGCCGTGCATAGACTGAGAAACTATTACTGCGGCAAGGAGTACGCTCAACGCGGACATTATCGCTCCCGGCTTTCCTATAAGGAATTGCGCGAATTACTACAGCTTTGCGGCCGCCGGGCTTAATTTTCCGTAAACACGGCGTCCAGCGACAGCCTGGAGCCGAACCGCCAGGCAAGCAAAGCCGCAAACAGCCAGATAACGTTCAGCATGAATTCGAACTGCAGTGAGTTTCCGCCGCTGGAGCCGAAGCAGCCGCAATTAGTTACGGGCAGGCCGCGCAGCCAGGCCTGGGCCAGCAGCAGCTCGAAGAAAAGCAGCAGCGCGCCCGCCGCCAGCGAAGTAATACGGGTATAAAGCCCCGCTATCAGCAGGGCTCCCAGGTAAAGCTCGAACCAGGGCACGGTGCGGGCCGCGAACAGGGCCAGGCCGCCGGGGACGATCTTGTAGGTCTCTATAGCGTAGGCGAATTCTTCGGCCGGCGAGGCCAGCTTCAGGAAGCCGGCGTAAGCAAGCACCCCGCCCGCGGCGAGGCGCCCGGCAAAACCGAGCAGTTCCAAAGACGTCAGGGGCGGAGCTTTGACCGGTTCGTTCTTCTTCATTTCCCCCCCGGCTCATCGGTAACAAGGTTGTTAAGGCGCGCGGCGTCCAGCAGTTGCCGGCCGCCCACGGCGCGGCGCCGGTTAACAATGAAAGTCGGCGTGCCGTTGATGCCTTTAAGATCGCCCTCGGCCATATCCAGCTGCACTGTCTTAAGCGTTTCGGGGTCGTCAGCGCAGCTTTCCAGCGCGGCGAAGTCCAGCTGCAGCTTGCGGGCGTATTCTTCGAACTGCGCCGGTTTCTGCGGCGCCTGCGCCCAGGCTTCCTGGCCTTCAAAAAGCAGCTTGCCGTATTCCCAGAACTTGCCCTGCCTGCCCGCGCAGTCGGCGTAAGCGGCGGCGGTGAGCGACCAGGGATGCATGCTGGTCAGCGGAAAATGCTTGAAGTTCACGCGGAGCTTAGCGCCGTTGAGGCTTACCAGGCGCTCGATGTATTGGGAGGCGAATTTGCAGGAGGGGCAGGCGAAGTCCGAAAACTCATAGATAACCACCGGGGCCCCGGTCGGGCCCAGCGCCCTGAAATCGGCGACCTTGCGCACGGGCGCGTAATCCGTGACGCGCAGTTTAAGGGCGGCCGCTGTGGCCAGCGCCAGCACGAAGCCCGCCGCCATAAGCTTTGAAGAGTTGAATTTTAAGGCCATATGATCCTGTCGCGCACTATTTCTTTACAGCGGTGAAGACAAAGTGCGGCGGCATATTGCGCACCTCGAGTTCGACATTAACGGTCTGGAACTGCTTGCGCAGCAGCGGTATAAGGTGCGTAGTGCACTGGTAGGCCACGAACCGGCCGCCGTGCGGCAGGTGGGTGTACACTTCGTGCACCAGCGCCGCGCGCTCCGGCGGCGAAAGGAAGCTGAACGGGATGCCAGACACGAAGCAGTCCGCCTTGTCGACGCCCGCTTCGACGATGAGTTTTTTCATTTCGCGCACATCGCCGCAGGCCGTGCGCAGCCGCTCGTCGCGCATCTGGGTAAGCCCTTTGTAGAAGCCCGGGTTCCGTTCTATGGCCAGCAGCAGCCCGTCCGCGGGCAGGCCCTTCAGGAGCTTCTTCGTCATCACGCCCTCGGCCGCGCCGAATTCCACAATAACGCGGTGGCGGCCGTGTTCCACCGCGCGCGCCACGCGCGCCACCAGGTACTTCGAGCTGGGGTGGATGGCGGCCACGCCGGCGTCTTCGATAAAAGTTTTAAGGTAGTTGAACGGTTTGCGCAGCACTCTGCCTCCGCCCGCCCCGGCTTTCACCAGTTCATCAAAGCCATAGCGGCTCCTGGAGATCTTATCCTGGATAAAGGCGTCAACTCGCGCAAAAGCCGCACGCCCGCTTTTTTTGATGTCTATGGATTCTTTGTTCCTGGTCACAGTCTTCGGTCTCCATGCCTGACTTCCGTCCGGATATTATTTTACTAAAAATGGCCCGCCGCGCATCTCCGCAAAAGCGGCGCGGGAGATTTCAATCCGGGGCGTTTATCAATAGGGATGCAGGCCCACATCCGGGTCCAGCGCTATGGCGATGGAAATATCTTCGGCCGACTCATAAGCCTCGTCATTTTCCAGGAAGGCGAAACCCCGCCGGAAATAAGCCGCGGCGAATTTGGGGTCCAGCTCTATGGCCAGCGTAAAATCTATTATGGCGTTCTCGTAGTCCTGTTTGGCTATATGAGCGTTACCCCGGCTGAAATACGCCGCGGTGTCCTTCGGCTCAAGCTTTATGACCGCAGAAAAATCCTCTATCGCCTTATCCGGCTCCCCCTGCTCGGCGTAGGCTGTGCCGCGGTTGAAATACGCCCAGGCGTCGGCCTGGTCCAGCGCTATCAGCGCGGAAAAATCCGCGATAGCGCTTTCATGCTCTGATTTTTTCTGATAAGCCGCGGCCCTGCCCCGGTACGCCGCAATGGTCGGCTCAAGCTCCAGCGCTGCGGAATAATCCTCTATCGCCTTATCCGTCTCGCCCTTGTCGGCGTAGGCGCCGGCGCGGCAGCATAAGGCTTCGGCGTCTTCCGGGTTCAGCTCTACGGCTTTGGAAAGGTCTTCAATAGCCTCGTCCAGGCGGCCGGCCTTCTGTTGGATCAGCCCCCGGTAATAATAGGCCGCGGCGTATTTTGCGTCTATATCGATAACCCGGGAGAAATCTTCAACGGCCTTATCCAGCTCCCCGCCGGTATGGTAGAAGAGTCCCCTGTAATACAAGGCCGCGGAATAAGTCGCGTCCAGCTCTATGGCCCTTGAGATGTCCGCTAAAGCCTCTTCCTGCCTGCCGGTCTTCTGGTAAGCCAGCGCGCGGTAATAATAGCCCGCCGTATACCCGGGATCCAGCTCTATGGCCCGGGAAAGGTCTTCTATGGCTTTACCATGCTCGCCTTTGTCGTCGTAAGCGAAGCCCCTGGCCCCGTACGCCACGGCGCTCCGGGGGTCCAGCTCCAGCGCCCGGGAAAGTTCTTCTATGGCCTTATCGTATTCCCTGTTGCGGTAACGGGCCAGCCCGCGGCTATAATAAATAGCCGCTTCCCTCGGATTTTCAGGCGTGTCGTTTCCCATGTATGCGAATACCTAATGCAATTATATGGTTATTGTCCGCCGCACGCAAATTCCCGGCTGGTGTCTTTTCTGAAAACCTGTCCGACAACTTTCGCCTCAAAAGTTGTCAGGCAGGTTTCATGTTCCCGCGGCAAAAAGCAAAAGCCCTCGAAAGTTTTCAAGGGCTTTTGGTTGCGGGGGCAGGATTTGAACCTGCGACCTCAAGGTTATGGGCCTTGCGAGCTACCAGGCTGCTCTACCCCGCAAAATTAGTATAGCACAACAATGCGGGGCGATGCAAATCCTCGTCGGAGTAAATATTGTTCTAAGACGGTGATCCCTAGTGATCACTTGAAAAAGTGATCGGCTAAAAGCACTGATCGGATTTGTGATCGGGTTGGCAGTAGAACCAAGAAGTGAGTACTGGTGATGCCTAATGATAATGAGCGTGGACACTATCGGCACCATGATTGCTCGTGGACTAGATTAGTGGGAGAGGTCCCCCCCCTGCAAATAGGCCAAAAGTTTCCGACCTTGTGGGCCTTATGGCACATGCTGAAAACCTGGTTGGCGGATATACTATAACAGTTGCATCGCATCAGCAACACAAACGGCAGTAGGGCGGGCTGAAAACGGTTATACTTTCAAGGAGAATGAAGATGAAAAACATGTTAATGGCAGGACTGGTAGTAACTCTTATTGCCGGCACTGTTTATGCTGAAAACGCGGCTGAGCAGTTAGGGTTAACTGGCAACATTCCTCCGTTAACTGTTTCTGCGCCGATAAAGGTGGGGAGTGCGTACCCTTTAGCGGATGTTTCTGGCTCGGATAAAATTGTGGCGCCAAGCGATCTGGCACCGGTTCCTGCCGGTCAGTCAAGGATAACATCTCTGGATTATCATGCACGGACAAAAAATATAGCTACATTGGATATGAAGGCTGCCACGGCTCAGTGGATCTCTGAATTCAATGCAAAGCCGGTCAATTATGGTTATTTTTACCCAGTTATCGGCACTTCTTATGTCGGATTTTACGTGGATTTTGATGTTCCCGACCTTGGATGTGTCCCGGAAAACAGCAAATCGCTGGCGATATTGAATGAGAATCATATGAGGTTTTCTGCCTATAAAGGCACAATAGTTTACAAACAGCCGGCGGATGCTGTTTGGAAATTTCACAAAATGCCTAGTCCTTGGGTTAGTGACAATGCAGTATATTCATCCCCAAGTTTGAAAAAAATTGTTGAAAAAGAGGGTGGCATAGTAATTGATAATGGATATTACTATGGCAATTTCGAGTTCAAAACTATACATCAGGAAGACACCCCACTTTCCTACACTCAGACGGTTAAAGATCTATCCGAAAAAGGCCGAAAAATTGCAGGAGCTGTAAAGCCAGGCGATGCTGCGTACTGGTGGATTGTTTACATACAACGGTAAATCTGGAGTTAATAGAAAAAGCGTGTTGGTTTTTAAGAGGCTTCCCCGTCGGGGAAGCCTCTTTCATTAGACTTATAATCTGACCTTACCCATATAATTTATAACCAACCTGAGTGATTGAATTGTACAAAAGTCTCCCAAAAGTGATCGGTTCCAGGTAGTTTTTGCGCCTTCTCCTGGTCCGCCGGGAGAATAAAAAAGCACGACTCTTGTCGTGCTGATAGCCAGCGGTAACTCCCGGATATTGCCTGGATCCGCCTTGTACGATCCCAGGCCGCTCAGCCCGGCAGGAACAGCATCGCAAAACTCTGTGCGGGGCAATGCGAACGTAACTGGCTGAACAAAAGTTTCAAGGCTGCGCGGGAGCGGGCGGCGGAGCGGCGGGAGCGGTCTTTTTTTCTATGCTGCCGGCGCGGTCGGAGCCGTACGGCGCGGGGCGGTCGCTGCGGGCCTCTATGCATTTCTTGGGGCACACCTCCACGCAGCGCATGCAGGCCAGGCAGCGCAGCTGGTCCACCTGCCAGGTCTTTGCGGCCCGCACCACGGCTATGGCCTTGCTGGGGCATTTGGCCTGGCAGATGCCGCAGAAAATACACTCGGCCTCGCGCATGGTTATGCTGCCGCGCGTGCGGGTGAAGGGCTCGCGCACGGTGAAAGGATAAAGCCGGGTTGCTGGCTTCCTGAAGAGGTTTGCCAGCGCGGCCGGGATCATGGAGGCTATCGTCATTTCCGTCACCTCTCCATGCAGCTGATGCACGGGTCTATGGTAAGAATTATCGTCGGCACGTCGGCCAACTCCACGCCTTTCAGGAGCTTGATGACGGCGGGCACGTTGGCGAAAGTGGGCGTGCGCACGCGGAACCGTTCCAGGAAGCGGGTACCGTTGCCGCGCACGTAATAGACGACCTCGCCGCGCGGCTGCTCGGCGCGGAAGAAAGCCTCGCCGTTGGGCGCGCCGGCGGCTTTTACTGCCACGCCGTCGGCGGCCATTTTGCCGGCGACCTGGCTTATCAGGTTTATGGACTGGAAGATCTCGCGCACGCGCACGCGACAGCGGGAGTAGCAGTCGCCGTCGGGCTCGGTCACCACTTCCCAGTCCAGCCCCGCGTACATGGGGCTCCTGGTCCGCTGGTCTTCGGCCACGCCGCTGGCGCGCAGCATGGGGCCCACCACGCAAAGCTCGCGCGCCTGGGCGCCGCTCAGCACGGCGAGACCCGCCAGGCGGTTGCGCACTGTATAATCGTTCAGAAAAACGTCCGTTATCTGTTTGAGCTGGGGTTTAATGGACTCCAGCTTGGCCGCGATGCGCGCCAGGGTGGCGTCGTCCACGTCCTTGCGCATGCCCCCCACCTTGACGATGTTGAAGATGACGCGGCCGCCGGTGGTCTCCTCGAAGATATCCAGCACGTCCTCCCGCAGGCGCCAGGTCTGCATAAAAAGGTTTTCGAACCCGAACGCGTCCGCCGCCAGGCCCAGCCACAGCAGGTGGCTGTGCACGCGCGAAAGCTCCGCCAGTATCACCCTCAGCTGCAGCGCGCGCCTGGGCACCGGCAGAGCCATCACGTCCTCCACCGCCGAGCAGTAGCCCATGCCGTGCATGAAGCTGCAGATGCCGCAGATGCGCTCGGCTATCATCACGAATTCCTCGAAGTCGCGCTTGGGAGCCAGGAGCTCCAGCCCGCGGTGGATGAAGCCGATAGAGGGGATAGCCTCTATCACGCGCTCGTTGTCCAGTACCAGGTCAAAACTCAACGGCTCCGGCAGTACCGGATGCTGCGGGCCGAGCGGGATGATAGTTGTCTTCATACGGTCATTTAGCCTGCGGCTCTCCCGGGTTAGCGGGGGGCGGGGTTTTCTTTACCGGCGCCGCCACGGCGAACGGCACGCGCACCGCCGTCTTGTAGAGCGTGCCCTTGAAATCTACGGCCATTCCTTCGAAGTCCACTCCGAACTGTTCGTGGATCTCGTTCTCGTAGAGGAAAGCCGGAAAATAGACGCCGGAAACGCTGGGCACCTTCCCGCCGGGCGCGGCCAGCAGGCGCTGGTGGCTCAGGGCGCCGTTTTTATCGAAAGAATAGGTCAGTTCCACCGCGGGAGTTTCCCCCGCGGCCGTAACCGGCAGCGCCACGGCCGAGATCTGCACCAGGCGCGCTCCCGCGCCGGCAAGTTCGCTGACGCGCGCGGGCAGTTCCTGCGGCGCAAGCTGCGTGATATCCATGGTCATACTTTCTTCTCCGCCGCGGCCCGCTTTTGTTCCAGCACTCCCAGCGCCCGCACGATGCCGTCAATGATCGCCTCCGGCCTGGCCGCGCAGCCGGGGATGTAAACGTCCACGGGCACCACTTTGTCGGCGCCGCCCTTTACGTTATAGCAGTCGGCGAAGACGCCGCCGGAAGTGGCGCAGATGCCCACCGCCAGCACCACCTTGGGCTCCGGCATCTGGGCGTAAAGGTTGCGCACCACTTCTTCGTTCTGGTGGTTGATGGAGCCGGTCAGCAGCAGCAGGTCGGCGTGGCGCGGGTTCCCGGTGTTGATCACGCCGAAGCGCTCCGCGTCATAGACAGGCGTAAGGCAGGCCAGCACCTCGATATCGCAGCCATTGCAGCTGGAACCGTCGTAATGGAGAAGCCAGGGCGATTTCTTGAGCGACATTATTTAGCTCCCAGCGCGTAAAGCGCCAGCAGGTTCCCTCCCGCCAGCAGCAGGGTTATCCCCCAGGTGGAAGAGAGCGCCAGCTGCCAGCGCACGCGGGCGTTGGTATTGTCTGCCAGCACTTCCAGGAAATAGGTCAAGGCCACGGCCGCCAGGCCCAGCGGCAGGCTGAACGCGAAGAACAGGTACACCAGACCCATCAGGAAGATATTCTCGTACCAGTGGGTCAGCTCGATGAACGCCAGCGAGCGGCCGCCGAGATCGGTGGTGATGCCTTTAACGATCTCCTGGTGCGCGTGATGCGAATAGGACAGGTCGAAAGGCGATTTGCGCAGCTTCATGGTGAGCACGTAGACAAGGCACAGGAACACGCCGGGCAGCCGGGTTATCAGCGCCGTGCCGGAAGCCGCCACCGCAAGAAAACTCAGCGAGCCGGCGACCTTGTAGATGGCCGCCGCCGCGATAAGCAGGGCCGGCTCGGCGGCGAGGATGATGATAAGCTCGCGCTCGGCTCCCACGAAGCTGTAGGGCGACGCCGAAGAAAAAGCCGCCGCCACCAGGAACAGGGCGGCTACGGTAAAGACGAAGATGACCAGCAGCAGGTCGCCGCCGGCGAAGAACAGCGCGCCGGCCAGCGCCATGAACACCAGGTGGCACAGCGCCAGCGGGTACTGAAGGCCGTTCACCTCCACGTCGCCCTTGGAAAAGAGCTTGGCCACGTCATAGAAAGGCTGCAGCAGCGGCGGGCCAACGCGGCGCTGCATCCGGGCGGAGACAATGCGGTCAACGCCGGCCAGCAGGCCGCCGGCCAGCGGCGCCAGCAGCAGGTAGGTCAGGGCGGGGATCAGGCTTTCCATAGCACCCCCGCCGCCAGCATGAACAGTATAGCTATACCGCAGAGTATATCGGCGTAGCGCAGGATCGCCCCGGCACTGAAAAAGCCGTCGAGGTAATAGTTCTTAAGCGTGATCTCGCGCCAGGCCCCCATTGCGCCGCCCACCAGCAGGTGGGAATCCATCTGACGGCCGCAGACATAGGTGTCGGCCAGCCGGTATTCGCCGCGCCGGTGAGACAGGTAAGCCAGCGCCGGCAGGGCCAGCAGCATCAGCAGCAGGAAAATCATTACCCCGTAATTAAAGGCGCCCAGCCCGCTGGGCACGCCGTAATTGAGCATGATATACGGCTCCGCCAGCCAGGCCGACAGCAGCGGCAGGCCGGCGCACACCGCGAGGCTGAGCAGCGCGTGCGACCATTCGGCAACCCACTCGTCGTTGCCGATAGTGGCCTCGCGCTTCTTTTCAACGTCGGCCTGGTCGCGCATAGACAGGATCTTGCCCAGCAGCTTGCTCCAGTAGAACACTGTGGCGCCGCTGCCGTAGGCCAGCATTATCATAAGCACCCCGCCGAAGGCCGACGGGATATCCAAGAAGGCCTTCATGGCGGCCCACTTGCTGACCACCACTCCGAAGGGCGCCACGAACATGCCGGCGATGCCGCACACGAACAGCAGAGCTGTGACAGGCATCTTGACGATAAGGTTATCGTAGTTCTCCATATCCTTGGTGTAAAAGCGGTTCTCCACCGTGCCCACCACCAGGAACAGCAGGGATTTGGAGACGGCATGGAACACTACGAGCACCAGGCCTATCCAGACCGCGGCCGGGCTGCCTATGCCGCCGCAGGCCACGATAAGCCCGAGGTTGGCCACCGTCGAATAAGCCAGAACTTTTTTAACATTGGGCTCGGCGATATTGACCAGCGAGGCGGCCAGGAAGGTGCCGGCGCCGATAAGGGCTACGGCGTTGCCCACCGCCGTGCCGGCTATCACCGGCGCCATCTTGAGGACCAGGAACACTCCCGCCTTGACCATGGTGCTGGAATGCAGCAGGGCGGAAGTGGGCGTAGGGGCCACCATGGCGCCCAGCAGCCACGAAGAGAACGGCAGCTGCGCTGCCTTGGTGATGGCAGCGTAGCACAGCAGGGCGGCCGGCAGCAGCGCGGCGCCGCGCAGGGCCAGCATCTTGTCGAGTTCCACTATCCCGAACTGCCGGGCCAGGTAGATCAGCGCCAGCGAGAACGCGATGCCTCCGGAGAGGTTCATGACCAGTGCGCGGAAAGCGTTACTGACGGCCTCTTTGGTGCGGGTGTGGCCGATGAGCAGGAAGGAGCAGAGCGTGGTCGCTTCCCAGAAAAAGAGCATGTGGCCCAGGTCGTTGGAGAAGACTATGCCGAACATGGCCGAGAGGAATGCGAACAAAAGGAAGAAGAAAAAGTTGCGGCGGTCAGGCAGGCGCGGGTAGTGGCGGTGGAAATCGCGCATGTAGCCCAGCGCGTAAACGCAGATCAGCGGGCCGAGGATGCCGATGACCAGCGCCATCAGCACGGAGAACATGTCGGAGTAAAAAGCGCGTTCGGCGGGCACGGCCGGGGCGCAGGCCAGGTCGAAGTAGAGGGTCAGGGCGGCCTGGGCCAGCACCAGCGCCACGGCCAGGGGGCGTTTATACTTGATGGCGTAGCCCAGCATGACGCCGGCCAGCGCCAGCCCCGCCGCGAAAAATAAAGTTTCCAGGCCGTGGACTTCGGCGCGGAAATAATGAACGCCAGCCCCGCCGGCGGCCGCGAGGGCCAGTGCCCCGGCGCCGGTAGCGGCCGCGCCGGCGCGCACCAACAAATTGCGCAGCCGCACGCCGGGAGCAACCAGCAGTGCCAGTGCGACCGACAACGGGACGCAAAGCAGGAAAGTTAACAGGTGAGCTACAGTCGTATCAGTAAGCATTTGACAAAGAAGCGTGAATCGCTACGACTAGACCGGACAGGAGCGATGAAGCGCCGGCGCCGGGAATGAACAGGTCAGCGAGGACGCCTGGCCTTGTTCTCGGCGGCCGCCTTCAGGGCGGCGTCTATCTCTTCGGAAAGTTTGGTCGGCGTTATCGGCTTGGCGAGGAATTTGCAGACCGGCAGCCAGTTTGCGTCCTTGTCCTTGTCGAATTTCCAATCGCTGCTCATATGTTCCTGCACGCCGGTAAGCATGAGGACAGGGAGGTCCGGATGCTTGATATGGACATCCTCGGCGAGGGTGAAGCCGGAAGTGAACTCTTCCATCATCACGTCCATCACCACCAGGTCCGGCAGCCGTTTTTCCAGCGCCTGCCAGGCCTCGTCGCCGGTATAGGCCACGGCCACTTCGTGCCCCTTGGCGGTCAGCACCAGTTTATTGGCGTCTATCAGCGCGACGTCGTCGTCGATGAGCAATATGTGGGCCATAATCTTTTACGTCCTTTTAGGCAGTCCGTCCTCAGAAATTATAATACTTACGCGGCCGAAAGGTCAATCGCTGCGGCCGGGGCCGCCGACGGCAGCGAAAGCGTAAAGCGCGAGCCCTTGCCCGGCTCGCTGGCCACCGTTATATCGCCGCCAGCCTGCAGCGCCAGTTTGCGCGCTATCGCCAGCCCCAGACCGCTGCCGGGGATATGCACGGTGGCGCTGGTCTTGATGCGCACGAATTCGTTGAAGAGTCGCGCAGCGTCTTTTTGCTGCAGGCCGATCCCCGTGTCCTCCACGCAGATGTGCACTTTCCCCCCCGCCTCCGAGCCCAGGGCGCGCACCGCGCCGCCGTCCTTGTTGTATTTTACGGCGTTGGTGAAAAGATTGCTGAGGATGATTTCCAGCTCGGAGGGATCGGCTTCCACGGCGAGGCCGGCGCCGGCCAGTTCCAGCTTTATTCCGCGGCGCGCCGCCTCCGCGGCCACTCCCTCGGCAGCCGCGGCCAGGGCCTTATCCAGTTCCAGGCGCGCGGGCTGGCGCTTCATCTGCCCGGACTCTATGCGCGTCAGGTCCAGCAGGTCCGCTATCAGCTTGCGCATCCCGTCGGTGCGGTCCGAGCATTTGGCGATGATATCGGTATAGGCCTCCATGCTCTTGCCCAGCGTCATGGTCCTCATAACGTCGAGATAGGCGTCGAAGGCGTTGATGGGGGCCTTAAGTTCGTGCGCCAGCACGGAGATGAACTGAAAGCGTATCTGGCGCTTCTCGGCCGCCAGCTTGCGCGCGTGGCGGCTGACCACTATGTGGTGCGCGGTCTTCTTTACGGTGTAGCGCAGCTCCTCCGGCGTGTAGGGCTTGGCGAGGAAATCGAAAGCGCCCAGGCGGGTGGCCTGGATAGCCGTCTCGATATTGGCGTAGGCCGTCATGATTATCACTGACACGTCCCGCTTCTCTTCGGAGAAGCGGCGCAGGATGTCCATGCCGCTGATGCCGGGCAGCTTGTAGTCCAGCAGCACCAGGTCGGCCGGGTCCGCGTCCATCATCGCCAGCAGCTCTTCGCCCGTGGCGGCCAGGCGCACCTCGAACTCGGCCGTCACGCCGAGGGCGGCCACCTCCGGCCTGAAGGGGTCGAGGATCTCCTTCACCGCGGAGCACATCTTGCTCTCGTCGTCGCAGACTATGACCTTGAGTTTCTCGCAGGCTGACATGTCAGGCTCCCTCCCTCGGCAGCGTGATCGTAAAAGTGGTGCCCGTGGGTCCGGCCGACGGGTCGCAGTTGGAGACGGCCTTAATGGCGCCCCGGTGCATCTTGACTATGCCGTAGGTAATGGCCAGCCCCAGGCCGGTGCCCTTGCCTATCTGCTTGGTGGTGAAGAACGGCGTGTAGATCTTGGAGAGGTTATCTTTGGATATGCCCACGCCGGTATCGGCCACTTCAATGGAAACCTCGCCCCCGGTGTCGGCCAGGCGTACCGCTATCCGCCCGCCGCCGGGCATGGCGTCGGCCGCGTTTACCACCAGGTTGGTCACGGCCTGGAGGAGCTGGTCCTTGTCGACCTCGGCCATGGGGTCCTTCATGGAGCTTTCCAGGCTTGCGGAAACGCCCCTCGGCAGCGCCATGGTCTTCAGGAAGCCGCCGATCAGCGCCGGCAGGTCCGAGCGCTCCAGCGCCACGCGGTTCTGCCGCGCGAAGTGCAGCAGGCCGGAAACTATCTTCTTGCAGCGGTCGGACTGCTCGGCTATGGTCAGCAGCCCGTCCTTCATGGCCGGGTCCGTGCAGCGCTCCAGCATCATGTGGGAATAGAGCAGCACTATGCCCAGCGGGTTGTTGACCTCGTGGGCGATGCCGGCGGCGAGCTGGCCCATGCTGGAGAGCCGCTCGGAATTGGCCAGCTGCTGGCGGGTTTCGCTCAGCTCGCGGTAATACTCGCCCAGCGTCGAGAGAGAATTGTTGAGTTGGTCTATGGTGTAGGGCAGGCACATCTGCTCCTCGGCGAAGCCGCGGCAGATGGCGGCGGCGTGATCGCGGCAGGTCTCGTAGCCGCAGGCGCCGCAGTTCAGCTCGTCTTCGGGGCCGTTCTGGCCCAGCTCGACCATTACCTTGGCGAGCGAATCCGGGGGCACCGCGGGCGAGGGCTGCGGGTCGGGCTTGAAAGCGCGGCTCAGGTCCAGGTCGGCAAAGCGCTGCACCTCCTGGTACCACTTGTAAGCGTCGAAGTCGGCCATGCTCACCCGGGCGCAGCGGCTGACCTGGAACCGGCGGTTGAAGAACGGGAGGTTCTTGTCTATGCCGGGCCCCATGATGCAGCCCATGCAGCTGGTCACCTCGAGCAGGC
>DAOPZW010000071.1:0-14383 GCA_035353595.1 Elusimicrobiales bacterium
CCAGGATCATGTTTATAATGTCCCAGTTGGGGCGCGGTTCGCCCTGCGAAATGAAATACGCTTTGCCCGCGCAGGCCGCCCCGGGCGAAAGTTTTTCCGCGGCCAGCCAGTGGGCCATGACGGCGTCGTCGATATAGGTGGTGTCTATAAGTTTGTTATAGGCGCCTATGCGGCGCAGCTTGCCCGCCCTGCCCTGCGAAACTATCCTGGAAATAAGGTGGTCGCGCCCCGGCCCCCAGACGAGATGAGGTCTTAAGGCTATGGTGGAGAACTGCGGCGAATTCAGCGCCAGCACCAGGCGCTCGGCCAGGGCTTTGGTGGCGGCGTAATGCGAATCGAAACGGGCCGCGTAGGGCGCCGTTTCGTCCCAGCCTTCCACGTCGCCGCCGGCGAACACTACGCTGGGGGAACTGGTGAAAATGAAACGCTTCACGCCGGCGGCTTTGGCGGCGGTCAGCAGGTTGGCAGTGCCGGCTACGTTCGTGTCGTAAAAATCCTGGTAGCTGCCCCACATGCCGACCTTGGCCGCCACGTGGAAGACCGTGTCGCAGTTCCGGCAGGCCAGGGCCGCCGCCGCCGGGTCATTTATGTCTCCGCGCAGGCATTCGACGCCCAGCTCAGTCAGGCGGGGATACTCTCCGCGCGCGAGGCTGCGCACGGAAACTCCTTTAGACAGCAGCAGGCCCGTAAGGGCTCCGCCCAGGAAGCCGCCGCCGCCGGTGACCAAAGCTTTCATGCGAGCCGCTCCGCGGCCCAGGCCGCCAGTTTTTCGCGCGAGATCTTGGCATTGTGCCTTATATCCACAGGGAAGCCGGGATGGTAAAGGATGGTCTTTATGCCTTTCGTATGCGCGTGGGCGGCGCCCAGCGCCAGCAAGGCGTCGGTCAGGGCCTGGCCGGCCGCGGCGCCTTTATTAAGTTCCACGCACAGCACCGGTTCCTGCGCACCCGCGGGCCCCGTGCCCACCAGCGCGCTGCGCCGCACGCCGGGGTGGGCGTTGAAGACGGCTTCGCAGGGGATGGTGAAGAGCGGGCCGGCGGCGGTGGTCACCCGGTGGCTTTTCCTGCCGCAGAACCACAGCCGCCCGTCCGCGTCCTTCCAGCCGGTATCGCCCATGCGGTGGTACAATGCGCCGTCCGCGCCGCGTATCTTGGCCAGCGCGGTGCTTTCTGCCCTGCCGAAATATTCCTGGGAAACTACCGGGCCTTTCACCGTTATCTCTCCTATCTCGCCGTTGCCGGCCAGCAGCTCTGCTGACCAGGCCGGGATGGGCGAGTCGGTGAGCTTCAGGATAAATGTTTCCATCCCCGGCCAGGTCCTGCCGACGCAGATGCCGGGCAGCCCCGGCTTGAGCCCCGCCAGCTCGGCTCCTGAGATGCAAGAGACCGGCAAAGCCTCGGTAGCGCCGTAGGGCGTAAAGACCTGCGTTTCGGGCGGCAGCATCTTTTTCATGCGGTCGATAACGGCCCGGGCAACCGGCGCGCCGCAGGAAATTACGCGCCGCAGCGACGGAAGGGCCGCTTTATGCTCTTCGCCGTAACGGCTCAGCGTATCGAGCAGCGCGGGCGAGCCGAAGAGCTGGGCGGCGGCGTATTTGTTGATCAGGGCCGTGAGCATGGCCGGGTCCACCGCAGCCGGGCGCGTGAAATCCATATCGGGTATCACTATTGTAAGCCCCAGCGCAATGTCGAAAAGGGCGAAGAGGGGGAAGGTGGGAACGGAATAAAAACCCGGCTCTATGCGGAAATAGTCCCGGAGCATAGCCGCCTGCGCGGTGAACATGGCATGGGTGTAAACCGCGCCTTTGGGGGCGCCGGTGCTGCCCGAAGTGAACAGGATGGCCGCGGTTTCGCCGGCGCTGTCCGGGGCGGGCCGCGCGGCGCCGGGGCGGCGCAATTGTTCAAGTGTAAAACCGCCCCACAGCCATTTTGCGCCTACGGTGATGGAAATACGCAGCGAATCCCTGGCCCAGCCGAGCAGCAGCCTGGCCGCGTGGGCTTTGGGTACGCCCACGAAAGCTTCGGGCCGGGCCTCGGCCAGGCAGGTCTTCATGTTCGCCAGCCCTATGCCCGGGTCTATCAGCACGATCACCGCGCCCGCGCGGAACAGCGCGAAGGTGAGGGCGGCGAATTCAATGGAGGGCGGCACCATCAGGGCTACGCGCATGCCGGGCTCGATGCCGGCGCGCGAAAGGCCGGCGGCCAGCAGCGCTACTTCCGCCTCCAGTTCCCTGAACGAGATAGTCCTGGCCCCGTCGATGACCGCGGGGCGGTCCGGGATGGCCGCCGCCATTTCAGAGATGAGCGAAGAGGTGTTCTTTTTCATCGGGCGTGAACCTGAAAAATCCCGCGCGCGGCTTGCGCGCCTACCTTGATATTATAGCAGAATGGTTTTTTTGCCCGGCAGGGCATTGCCGCGCGGGGGCGGAGCGTCTTGCCGGGCAGGCCTCTCTCCTATAGCGGGCAGATCCGCGGAATTCAGAAAACCCCCAGGACTTTTGTATCATAGAGGTTGAGCGGGCTTAGCCGCTTTTTCGCGGAAACAGGGATATAACACCATGCGCGTTCTTATCGCCGAAGACGAAAAGAAAATAGCCGAATTCATAAAGCGCGGCCTCAGGGAAGAGGGCTACGCGGCCGACATCGCGCCGACAGGTCACGACGCGCTGACGCTGGCGGAAGAGAATCCCTACGACCTGCTGCTGCTGGACGTGATGCTGCCCGGCCTGGACGGGGTGGAGGTCTGTTCGAGGCTGCGCGCCGCGGGCTTTACCGCGCCCATCATGATGCTTACCGCCAAGGACCGCGTGGAGGACAAGGTTAAGGGGCTGGACTCCGGCGCCAACGATTACCTGACAAAGCCCTTCGCTTTCGAAGAACTGCTGGCGCGCGTGCGGGCGCTGCTGCGCGCGAAACCCTCCGAAGCTTCCAACATCCTCAGGGCCGGCGACATCGAACTGAACCTGCCGGCGCATAAGGCTCTCCGCTCCGGCAAAGAGCTGGACCTCAGCGCCAAGGAATTCTCGCTGCTGGAATACCTGGTGCGCAACAAAGACCGCATCGTGACCCGCACGATGATAGCCGAGCATGTCTGGGATATAAATTTCGACACCGGCACCAACGTGATAGACGTCTATATCAACTACCTGCGCCGCAAGCTGGAAAAAAATCCCGCTAAAAAAATTATACGGACCGTCAGGGGCAAGGGCTACCTGCTCAAGAGCGAATAAAGATGTTCCATTCCGTCCGGTTCAGGATCACGCTGTGGTACGCGGCGGCGCTGGCCGTTACACTGACGCTTTTCAGCCTGCTCGTTTACCACAGCCTGGCCAAGAACCTAGACGAAAACATGGACCAGCTGCTGGCTTTCCGCGCGGAAGGCGTGGCGGACGCGCTGGAAGCCTATCTTGAAACCGAGCGCATAGAGGTGGGCCGCTTTCCCGCGGCGGCGGTAAAAGGCGGGGCCTTCCTTAAAATAGCCCCGGACCTGGTGCGCCTGCATACCGAGGACCCCCGGCAGGCGGCCGTGGAACTGCGCGTGATGGACGCTTCCGGAACTGAACTGATCCGCTCCAACGAGGCCAACGCGGCGCCGGAGCTGCCGGAACAGACCATGAAGGACGTCCTGAAAGGCAACGCGGCCTACGACACTATCCGCGTGGCGGACGCCGAAGCCGGCGAAACCGCTTTCCGTTCCTACGCCACCCCGGCGCAGGGCATGGGCGGCGCCATTTATATCGTGCAGGCCTACCGCTCCACCTACCATACGCAGTTCGCGCTGAAGAACCTGCGCATCATGATGGCCGCGCTGGTGCCGCTGATCGTCCTCCTTACCGGCGCTTTCGGCATGTTCTTCGCCCGCGTGGCGCTGCGCCCGGTAGCCGACATGGCGCGCACGATGCGCCAGATCAGCGCCGAGAATCTCAGCCTGCGCCTCGAGCCGCCGCAGACCCGCGACGAGGTGCGCGAACTGGCCGACCTTTTCAACGCCATGCTTTCGCGCCTCGAAGATTCGTTCCTGTCGGAGCGGCGCTTCATTCAGGACGTTTCGCACGAACTTAAAACGCCCCTGACCATCCTTAAAGGCGAACTGCAGGTGGCGCTTAAAAAAGCCCGCTCGGCGGGAGAATACGCCGCCATACTGCAAAGCAACCTGGAAGAAACGGACAAGATGGCCGATATAGTCGGGGGGCTGCTTACGCTGGCGCGCTTCGACAACCGCGAGGTGCGCCTCGAGCGTTCCCGCGTTGACCTGAAGGAAATGCTGGGCAAGCTGGTCGCCTCCCTGTCCGGCATGGCGGACAAGGCCGGGGTAGGCGTGACGCTTTCTTCTTGTGAAGCTCCGGAAGTGGAGGCTGACGCCGGCCAGCTGAACAAGCTTTTCCTGAACCTGCTCGACAACGCCATGAAGTACGGGGCGGCGGGCGGCGCGGTGAAGGTGGAAATTATTAAGGAAGGCGGCAGGCTTGCCGTCCGCATAACTGACAGCGGGCCCGGCATCAAGCCGGAAGACCTGCCCCATATTTTCAAGCGCTTTTACCGGGCCGATTCCGCGCGGAGCTCCGGCGGCTTCGGATTGGGGCTGGCCATCGCCAGATCCATCGCCGAAGCCCACGGCGCGGAGCTGAAAGCCGAAAGCCTGCCCGGCCAGGGCGCTTCCTTTACCGTGATCTTCCCTTCCGTAACCTGAGAGCGAAGTTCCCTTTCCCGGCGGAATATTAAAATATTTTAATGCTGTTCTAAGCGTGGCTTAATGCGGGCCCTGCTACACTATAACCGTAGAAGTTAAATTGTTCGGAGGATAATTCAATGAAAAAGTACTTACTGGCAGTTGTAACACTCGCCGCTTTCACCGGAATGAGCTTTGCCCAGGCCCCGGCCGCAGCTCCCGCTGCCGCCCCGGTCAAGGCTGAGAAGCCCGTCAAGAAAGCGGTGGCGAAGCCCGAAGTGACCACCGGCGAGATCAGCGCGATCGACGCCGCCGCCAACACCATAACCGTGAAAGACGCCAAGGGCGTCGAGAAGACCTTCACGCTCGAGAAAGTCGGTACCCTCGCGCAGGGCGCCAAGGTGAAAGTTACGGTAAAGGACGGCAAAACGGCCGTAAAAGAAATAAAGGAACACAAGAAAGCGGAAGGCAAGAAAGCGGAAGCCAAGAAGCCCGAAGCTAAGAAAGCCGAAGCGGCCAAATAAGCCGTTAAGGCCTGAAAAGAAAAGAACCGTCCGGGGAAAGCCGGGCGGTTCTTTGCTTTATTGCCCGTTAAACCTGCTCTGAGCGCTTCGGCCCGGGAATTCCGCACGGGAGCCGGCTCCCTCAGTCTTGTCCTTTGAAGCCGGATCTATTGCGCCCGCAAAGCAAGCTTGTGAGTTAAGTGGAATAGTCGGCGTTGATGCGGATGTACTCCTCGGTCAGGTCGCAGGTCAGGAATTCTGCGCAGGCTTTGCCCAGCCCCAGCCCGATGGAGATAACGTACTCCGGCCGCTTGAGCACTTCGTGTACCGCATTCTTGTCGAAAGCGACCGCTTTGCCGCTGCTGAAAACCTTGTGCGGGCCTATGGCTATGCTTACTTTCGCCGGGTCCACCGGTGCGACGGAAGTGCCGATGGTGGAGTACATCCTGCCCCAGTTGGGGTCGCAGCCGGCCCAGGCGGTCTTGACCAGCGGCGAATTGGCTATGGCGCGCGCCACCTCGCGGGCTTGCAGCGCCGAGCTGGCGCCGCCCACGCGCAGGCGCACGAGGTGCTTAGCCCCTTCGCCGTCGCGCACCACCTGTTCCGCCAGCGCCGCGCAGACGCCGCGCAGGGCCTGCCCGAAGAGCTGCGCCGCGCCGGGCGAGGATAGTTTGACGCCGCTGGCGCCGGAGGCCAGCAGCAGCACGGTGTCGTTGGTGGAAGTGTCGCCGTCCACCGATATTGAATTGAAAGACAGATCGACGGCGGTTTTAAGCTGGCTTTTGAGGGCCGCCGGGGCTGCTTCGATATCGCAGAAAATATAGACCAGCATGGTGGCCATATCGGGATGTATCATGCCCGAGCCTTTGGCTACGCCGGCCAGCGAGACGACGGCTCCGCCGACGCGGAAAGAGGCGCTGGCGAGCTTGGGCGTCAGGTCGGTGGTCATGATGGCGGCGCCGAAAGAGCGCAGCGCGGGTTCGCCGGAGGCCAGTCCCGCGGCGAGGGCCGGGACCGCGGAGACGATCTTCTCTACCGGCAGCGGCACGCCGATTATGCCGGTAGACGACGGGAGTACCGAAAGGGGGGCGGTTCCCAGCGCCCTGGCGAGGGCGGCGCAGCCGGCTTCGGCGGCGCGCAGGCCCGGGGCGCCGGTGGCGCAGTTGGCGTTGCCGGAATTTACCAGCACGGCGCGCAGATGCCCGCGGCCTTTTTTAAGATGCTCTCGCCCCACCAGTACCGGGGCGGCCGCCATGCGGTTGCGGGTGAACATGGCCGCGGCCGCCGCGCCGGCGGGAGCTTCCGCCATGGCCAGGTCGGGCTTGCCGCTGGCTTTTATGCCGGCCGTGGCCGCCGCGAAGCGGAAACCTTTGGGCAGACAGACCGGTTCGCCCGGACCTTTGATATTCATTTTTTTGCTCCTTTGCGCCGCGCCTGGCTTTTCTTCGGGCTTCCTCATGGCTGTCGAAGGTGGGCAGCCGGCCCCGGATCATGGCTACTTCGTCGCAGTCCTTGCGCTTGCCGCAGTTGCGGCAGTCCTTGTAGACCTTGTCCGGCAGCAGTTCCATTTTTACTTTCCTGAAGCCCAGGTGCCCGAAGAAGGACGGGATGCGGGTGAACAGGCAGACGCAGGCGACGCGCTGCTGGCGCGCCTCGTCGAGCAGGCCCTCGATCAGCACGCGGCCCGCGCCGCGCCCTTTGTAGAGCGGCCAGACCGCGATGGAGCGCAACTCGGCCAGATGCATGCCGTAGATGTGCAGCGCCCCGCAGCCCGCGATGCGGCCCTTGCTTTCCACCACCGTGAAATCGCGGATGTTCTCGTAAATTTCGGGCAGTGAGCGGGGCAGCAGCGTGCCGTGGCGCGCGTACTCGAAGATGAGGCCGTGGATGGCGGAAGCGTCGGGCAGGATGGCCTTACGGACGTGCATGGCCCTTCCCTTCGCGCGCCGGGGCGCAGGCGGCCAGAGCCTGGTCCAGTTCCGAGACCAGTTCGTCTATCTGCCCGCGCTTGACGATATATGGCGGCAGGAAACGCAGCACCGTCTCGTGCGTGCGGTTGATGATGAGGCGGCGCGCGAGCAGGCGCTGCTGTACCGCCTTGGCCGTATCGGCGCTGGAAAGTTCGATAGCGGCCATAAGTCCCAGCCCGCGCACCTCGGTTATGACGGGATGCTTTGCCGCCAGTTCTTTCAGCCGGGCCTTAAAGTACAGACCGGTGCGCGCGGCGTGGCCAAGCAGGCCGTCGCGTTTTATAACGTCCAGGAATTCCAGCGCGGCCGCGCAGGCCAGCGGCCCGCCGCCGAAGGTGGTGCCGTGCATGCCGGGCTTGAAAGCCGCGGCGGCCTTGTCCGTGGCCAGCAGCGCGCCCAGCGGCAGGCCGCAGGCCAGGGGCTTGGCCAGGGTCACCACGTCGGGCTTTATGCCGTAATGCTGGTAGGCGAACATTTTACCGGTGCGCCCCAGGCCGCACTGTATCTCGTCGGCCAGCAGCAACGCGTCCGAGCGGCGGGTCAGTGCGCGGGCGGCGGCGAAGAACTCCCGGCTCACCGGGCGTACGCCTCCTTCGCCCTGCACCGTTTCCAGGCAGACGGCGCAGATGTCCCGGCTGAATTTCCGGCGCAGGTCCGCGACATCGTTGAACTTCACGAAAGTGACGCCCGGCATCACCGGGGCGAAGGGCTCCCGGTATTTCGCCGTGGCGGTGGTGGCTACGGCCCCCATGGTGCGGCCGTGGAAAGAATTCTCCATCGCGAGGAAGCGGGTGCGGCCCTTCCTGCCGGCGGCGCCGGCATAGGCGCGCGCCAGCTTCAGCGCGGCTTCCCAGGCCTCGGTGCCGCTATTGCAGAAGAAAGCGCGGTTCAGGCCGCTTAAGCCGGTCAGCCGCCGCGCTAACTGCGCCTGGAAAGGCGTATAGAAAAGGTTCGAGACATGCACCAGCAGCGCCGCCTGCCGCCGTATCACGCGGGTGATGGCGGGATGGGCGTAGCCCAGGGCCATTACGCCGATGCCGCTGAGGAAGTCCAGGTGCGGGCGGCCTTTCTCGTCGTAAAGATACATGCCTTTGCCGCGCGTGAAAGCGGCCGGGTAGCGGTCATAGGTCTGTACCAGGTATTTCTTCTCAGCTTTCTGCAGGGATGCTAAGGTCATTAAAGAGTTACCTCCGTGCCGCCGTCTGTTTTGCCGGTTTCGAAACCAGGCAGCAGGTCTGCCCGCGCCGACGGCAGGATGCGCACGCGGCCCACGCCGCCTTTGAGCGCGTCCCGGCAGGCCTGCAGCTTGGGCAGCATGCCGCCCTTGATCACGCCCGCGGCTTCCATAGCCGGTATTTCCGCGGCGGAAAGCCGCGGCAGCACCGTGCCGGCCGCGCCTTTTACTCCGGGCACGTCGGTCAGGAAGATCAAAGCTTCCGCTTTGCAGCC
Source organism: Elusimicrobiales bacterium (assembly GCA_035353595.1). GTDB lineage: Bacteria > Elusimicrobiota > Elusimicrobia > Elusimicrobiales > UBA9959 > UBA9959. The sequence goes on from DAOPZW010000071.1 coordinate 8,591, forward strand.
GGCGGCGCAGGCCGCAGCCATCTGGTCGGCGTTGACGTTGTAATACTCGTTGTCCGCTCCCAGCGCCAGACTGCTGATCACCGGGACGCCGCCGGCGCCCCAGAGCGCCTCGATCCAGCGCGGGTCGACGGAGACTATCTCTCCGACGAAGCCGAGGTCTGCGCCTTTGGGGGTGATTTTGCGGGCTGTGAACGCCCGGCCGTCGCCGCCGCACAGCCCTATGGCGGCGGGACCTTCGGCGCTGAGGGCGGCTACGAGCTTCTTGTTCACCTGCCCGGCCAGCACCATCAGCGCCACGTCGCGCGTAGCCGCGTCGGTCACGCGCAGGCCGTTTATGAATTTCGCCTCCCTGCCCAGCTGGGCCAGCGTGCGCGTCAGCGCCGCGCCGCCGCCGTGCACAACGGCCAGGCTGTGGCCCTGCGCCGCCAGGGCGGCCGCCGCCGCCGCGCATTTTTTAAGCGTCGGGGCGTCGTCTATGGCCGCGCCGCCTATCTTTACTACGAGCCTCATGAGAGCGCCTCCTTCTCCTCCCAGCCGCACATCAGGTTCATGTTCTGCACCGCCTGCCCGGCGGCGCCTTTCATGAGGTTGTCCAGGCAGGTCACCACGGTCAGCCGCTTGCCGTCGGGCGACAGCTGGAACCCGATATCGCAATAATTGGTATAGAGCGAATACTGTATCTGCGGCAGGGCGCCGTGCCCGAAAAGGCGCACGCAGCCGCCGCCGGAGTAGGCGTCGCGGTAAAGCTTCTCTATCTGCTCCGGCGCCGCTTTTTTGGCCAGCCTGGCGTAAAGCGTGGAAAGGATGCCGCGCGGGATGGGCAGCAAATGCGGCGTGAAAGTAAGTTCCGGCCCGCGCAGGCCGGTCTGTTCCAGTATTTCGCCGGTGTGGCGGTGCCCGAACACGGAGTAAGCGGAGAAGTTGCCCGCTACTTCCACGAAATGCGTCTTGGCCGAAGGCTTTTTCCCGGCGCCGCTCACGCCGCTCTTGCAGTCGCAGACCACGCCGGCGCGGCGGTCGATCAGCCCGGCCTTGGCCAGCGGCGCCAGCCCCAGGATGACGGAAGTGGCGTAGCAGCCGGGATTGGCCAGCAGCTTCGCTTTGGGGATCTCGTCCCGGTGCAGCTCCGGCAGGCCGTACACCGCGTCCTTGTCCCAGCGCGCCGCTGCGGCCGCGTCCTTGTCTGTAAAGCCGTAGACGGCCCTGTTGACCGGGTCTTTCAGCCGCCAGGCGCCGCTCAGGTCCACCACCCTTATGCCGCGCTCAACCGCTTCGGGCGCTACGTCGCGGGAAAGCTCGTGCGGCGTGGCCAGGAAAAGTATTTTGACCTTGCGCTTTTCCAGCAAGGCCCACGAGAACGGCTGCAGCGGCAGGGGCTGGTCGCCGCGCAGGGCCGGGTACAGTTCGTCGAGGCCGGCCGAAGCCCCTTCTCCTTCCCGCGAAAGCAGCAGCGGGGTTTTCAGCATGCGGTGGCGCAGCAGCAGGCGCACCAGTTCATATCCGGCATACCCGGTGGCTCCGAGAACGGCTGTCATCATTTTTTTATCCTCGATCTAAGGTATAAGGGTGGCTGCGCTCAGCAGGAAAATTATATAAAAAACCGCGCCGGCCGGTTGCAAGTCTTTTTGCCGGCCGGCCCCCGGTACGGTATGGCTGCCTGACCTCTTTTCTCAGGGGCGGCCCGCGGAGGGCAGCGCGGCCGTTGCCGGGCCGGGCGTTTTCAGGTATTTTTCGAAGAACCGGTCTTGTTCCCAGAGCAGGTGCAGGATATTCTCTTTTGAAGCGTAGCCGTGGGATTCCTTGGGCAGCAGCACCATCCTCACCGGCGCCCCCAGCCCTTTCAGGGCCTGGAAATAGCGCTCGGTCTGCAGCGTGAAGGTGCCCGGATTATTGTCCGCGTCGCCGTGCACCAGCAGCAGCGGCGTTTTCATCTTGTCGGCCGTCGCGAAGGGCGACATGGCGTTGTAGGTGTCCGGCGCGTCCCAGTAATTGCGCTGCTCGCCCTGGAAGCCGAACGGCGTCAGGGTGCGGTTATAGGAGCCGCTCCTGGCCACGCCGCAGGCGAAAAGCTTCGAATGCGTCAGCAGGTTCGCCACCATGAAAGCGCCGTAAGAATGGCCGCCTACGCCTACCCGGCTGCGGTCGATGAAGCCGAGCTTGTCCACCGCGCCGATGGCGGCTTCCGCGTTCAGGACCAGCTGTTTTATAAAAGTATCGTTGGGCTCCTTCTTGCCCGCGCCCACTATCGGGAAGGACGCGTTGTCCAGCACGGCATAGCCCCTGGTCACCCAGTACACGAAGGAGCCGTAGTGCGGGTAGGTGAATTCGCTGGAGTTCTTGGTGTTTTGCCCCGCGCTGTTCTTATCTTTGAACTCCTGCGGGTAGGCCCAGATGAGCAGCGGCAGCTTTTCTTTCTTAGCGGCGTCGTAGCCCGCCGGCAGGTACAGCGTTCCCGACAGCTTTACCCCGTCTTTCCTTTCGTACTTTATTACTTCCTTATGTATGTCCCTGATGCTTTCAAAGGGGTTCGGGAAATGTGTCAGCTGCTCGAGCGCGCCGGACTTCAGGTCCCTGAAATAATAGTTCGGGTATTCACTGGGTGACTGCAGCCTGGCCAGCACTTTGCCCTGCGAGGCGTCCACCAGCGAGAACAGTTCCTCTTTTTTGTCGGTGAAAGCGCTCCGGTAGAGGCGCGTGGTCTTCAGGGAGCCGAGGTCCAGCTCGTCGATGAACGGGAACTGCCCGTCTTTGGTATAGCCGTCGCCCAGGAGGTAGGCGCGGTCGTTCTCCGTCAGCAGTACCCATTGCCCGTTCTGGTTCCTTCTCGTTTCGAAATGGCCGGGGTCGGAATAGATATCCTGGTAGTTGCGGTCCCCGATGAGCTTCGGGGTTTCCCCGGGTTTCGACGGAGCGAACAGGTAAGTCTTAAGGTTGCGGGTGTCGTACCAGAAATCGTAAGCGACGGCGTGGCTGTCGTCGCCCCAGATAAGCCCGTAGAAACGCTGCCGCAGTTTCAGCAAAGGAACCGGCGCCGCGGTGAAAGGCGCGTCCCAGAGGAACAGCTCGTCGCGGAACTCCGCCTTGACTGCCTGGTCGCCGTCGTCCAGGGCTTCAACGTAGTACAGCTCGGCTGGTTTGTCGCCGCACCAATCCATGGACCTTTTGCCTTTGCGCACCGAGGAAAAACCCTGGGGCATGATCTCGCTGAGAGGGACTTCGTTGACGACTTTTATCTCCGTGCCGTCCAGGCCGTAAACTACGGATTTCAGCGGGAAGCGCGAGTAGGGAACGATATAAGAGAAAGGTTTTTGAACGGTCGTCACCAGCAGGTGCGCGCCGTCCGGGGAAACGCTGGTCTCGGCGTAGAGGGCGGCGGGCTTGAAAAGTTCGGTTTTGCCGGCCAGCGTAACCTTGTGAAGTTCAGAGGCGGCCAGCGTCTCGAAATTGGCTTCGTCGGCCGGATTCTTCAGCAGGTCGGCATAAGTCCTGTTCTGCGACTTTGCGCCTTCGCCTACCGAGACCGCCGGGCCCTTGGGCAATTCCTTTTTCGTATCGATCAGCGCCGGCCTGGCCGCCGGCAGCAGCCTGGCCAGCAGGGTTTCATTGTCGCCCAGCCAGGCATAGGGGCGGCCGAGGTTGGCGTTGAGCGCCGGCCCCGTCAGCCTTTCGGCCCGGGCGGAGGCGACGTCTATGACCCACAGCTCTACGCCGGTGGCGGCGGTGTGGGTGAACGCTATCTTTTTCTCGTCGCGCGACCAGGAGATATTGGCGATCTGCGGGTCGGGCGGCAGCCCGGAGACCTGGGTTTCAGCGCTGTCCGTGACCTTGCGAAGTTTCAGGTTGTTGACGTAAGTGATCTCGCTGGAAATATTGGTGACCGGGTTTATGCGCAGGCCGCCCAGGCGCATTTCTTCCTGGCTGAGCTCTGCCAATGATTTATAGGTGTTGCGGTAGCTCAGCAGCAGGTACTCCTTTTTTGAATCCATCTGCACGGAAGGCGACCGCTCATAATCGGCCAGGGCCAGTATTTCCGCGGGCGGTTTCTGGAAGACCAGGTCTTCCTGCGCCGCGGCCGGGCAATGCGGCAGAAGCAGCGCCAGCGAGGCTATAAGGATAGTTCTCATGATGGTTTCCTTCCTGTTCTTCGGTTTTAGTTCAGTAAATAGTATCAATATTATTCGCGTCTTAAAAACTGATCTCTGCGTCACGCCGCGCCGGAACCGGGGCTGCGGCCTTTCGCTGGCGGGCGTTAACGCCGGAGCAAATAAAAATCACGGCCCGCGCCGTGATCTTTATTTTTCCGCGGCGCCGGTTCAGCGCACTATGTTCAGGAGAATGAAAGTCGTGTAATGGTCGGGGGTGTAGAACACCTCGCGGTTGTCGCCGATCATCAGACGTTCGGGGCCGCGCGTGCTCAATACCGGGCCGGTCATATAGGTCTTGCCGCCTATCACTACCGGCTCAGGGCCGTCGCCGGTGTGGCGGCCGGGGACGATGAGCGTATATTCCTTGTAGTAGCCGTCGGGCTGATGCGGCAGGCCGGGGCGGGGCGTGGTGTGGATGATGCCGTCGTTGGTGTAGGGCAGCGGTTTGCAGACGGCTATCTTGGCGAGCAGTTCGGTTATGGACTTGATGCGCCGCTCATCGCTGACGCGCGGCACGAAGTCTTTGCCGGGCAGCAGCGCCTGGCTGGGCTTGCAGGCGGGAGCGCGGACGGGGAGATCGGGCAATACCGCTGTGAGGTAAGGCGTAGGTGGCGTGAGCTGCTGGTCCAGCGCCGGCGCCTGGGCCAGCAGCAGGCTATAGGCGGAAGCGCCGTTGTCGGCGACCGCGGTCGGAGCAGCAAAGCTGAAAGAGAAGTTGGCTAGAACAAGGGCGGAGAGAAGCAGAGAGAGTTTTGTCTTTTTCATGGTTAGGCCGGTTCAAGTCCTTTGATCGTATTATCAGTATAACCTGAATATATTTTCAAAGAAAAAACCGCCGCAGGTAAGAGTAAAAGGGCCCAGGCCGGCCTGGGCCTTTTTGCCTAGGCGGAAACGCAACTGTTTTGGCGTTTATCCGGCAGTCCCGGCTGTTGCGCAAGGTTGCCGCCCGGCTTCCGGTGTTCCGGCCGGTTGTGAAAGATCAGGGTCGGAAACCCGGTAGGCCGGTACCGGTAAGATAAGGCGCTTAAATCCTGGAGGGAATGAGCAGCACCCGCACGTGGTGCCGTACGCCATGCTTGCTGCCCAGGAGGCGTTCTTCTCCCAGGCCGGGGATGGAAGCAGGACTGACAAAGCGGCTCGCGTCCGCGTCTCCCGGCGCCTTGCGCTCCAATTCCATCAGGCGCGCGGTATCCACCAGGGCGTTAGTCCCGCCGGATTCAAGCCAGAAAGGCTGGCGCGTGGCGCCGATCTCGCGCCAGGCCGGCCTGAGCCGTCCCAGTGAACAGGCGGCGCGGAATTCTATACTTTCCTTAGGGCCCAGCAGGCCCCGGGCCCGGTAAGAAACCGCCAGGCCGTCCAGCGCGGCGCGCACGCCGGCTACGGCACCGACGGCCCTGGCCGCCAGCCCCGCGTCGGCTTCGGCGGGCCGGCGCTCCAGCAGCGCGGTCAGCGCGTCGCCCTCGGTCTGTATAACTTCGCCGCCGGCGGACGAGACCGCTTCCCAGGCTTCGGTAAGGGCCTTGGCCACCAGTTCCCCGCCTATGCCCAGCCGCGTGCCCAGGCGGAATAATTTTTCGGAATGTTTGAAATCCAGCATCAGCACGCAGCCGTCGACGGCCGCGGGCAGTTCCTGCCGGCGGTGATAGGA
>DAOPZW010000072.1:0-14367 GCA_035353595.1 Elusimicrobiales bacterium
CACCGGCAGAGGTCTTTAACAGTTTTGTTGCACTAGCGCCTTGAATGTGCCGCCGGCGGCGCGCCCTCGCGCAGCGGCAGTTAAAAATAATACAATTAGCCTTATGACCACTGAAGAAGTTCTCAAGGAAATAACCCGTGGCGCGGTGGATATCGTCAGCCGCGAAGACCTGGCCAAAAAGCTTTCCTCCGGCAAGAAGCTGCGCGTGAAATTCGGCGCCGATCCCACCAGCCCCGGCCTTCACCTGGGGCACAGCGTCGTTCTCGCTAAATTGCGGCAGTTCCAGGACCTCGGCCACACCGTGGTGCTGATAATCGGCGATTTTACCGCCCAGGTGGGCGACCCCTCGGGCCGCGACTCCACGCGCCCCGTGCTGGACCATGAGGCGGTGGCCAACAACGCTAAAACCTATACCGAGCAGGCTTTCAAGGTGCTGGACCCGGCTAAGACCGAGATCCGCTTCAACAGCGAGTGGCTCAAGCCTTTCTTCGCCAGCCCGGCCGCCGGAGTTTCCGCTTTTATCGATTCGGCTAAAAGCGTCACTATTTCCCGCCTGCTGGAGCGCGAGGATTTTCGCGCCCGCATGAAGGCCGAGACTCCCATAAGCCTGCTGGAGATCCTGTACCCCGTGCTCCAGGGCTATGATTCCGTGGCCGTGAAAGCCGACATCGAGCTGGGCGGCCAGGACCAGATCTTCAACCTGCTGATGGGCCGCGACCTGCAGAAGCACAATGCGCTTGAACCGCAGGCGGTGATGACGATGCCGCTGCTCATCGGCACCGACGGCGAAAAGAAAATGTCCAAGTCCTACGGGAACTCCGTCTCGCTGAACGATACGCCCAATGACATGTTCGGCAAGCTGATGTCCGTTTCGGACGCGCTGATGTACTCCTATTACGAACTGCTCACCCTCGAGGACCTGGCGGCGGTGAAAGCCGGGCACCCGATGGAAGCCAAGAAAAAACTCGCCGGCCTGATCACGGCCCGCTACCACGGCGCAGAGCAGGCCGCGGCCGCGCGCGCCAATTTCGAACAGGTGTTCTCCCGCAAGGAGCTGCCGGAGGAAATGGAGATCTTCCGCGCCGGGAAATCCGGAAAGCTTTCGGCCCTGATGGTGGCCGCGGGCGTCGCCAAAGGCTCCAACGAGGCGCGCCGCCTTATAACGCAGGGCGCCGTCCGCCTCGACGGCGCGAAGGTGGAGGAAGATATAGTTTTTGAGCCCAGGGAATGCGTGCTGCAGGTGGGGCGCAGGCAGTTCCGGAAAATAACCGCGTAAGCGGGACGCGGAGGGGTGCGGGTACCTATGCTGAATTTAAAGATCTTGTTTTTAAGCTGCCTGCTCGGCCCGGTTGCGGGCGTTTTCGCGCAGCAGGAGGGCGGCGCCTACGATACCAGGCAGACGGCGGAAGATTCCATGCGGTCCCGCAGTTACTCCCAGGACCGGGTGCAGAATTGGGATGCGCGGCTTAAGCGCGTTTCAGGCTCCGTAAGCCTTAAAGCCAGGGCCAGCGACGAGTGGTCCCAGGTCACGGAGGAGATCCCCCTGGTCTCCGGCGATTCGGTCAGGACCGGTTCCGACGGTACGGCCGAGCTTTACATCGACGACAAAGGGGCGTTCCAGCTGGGGCGCAACACGGAGCTGGACGTGCCCTCTATCGACCAGTCGGACATGTCGCTGTCCCTGAAATTCGGCTCGCTGGTGGCCAAGGTAAAGCACCTGCTCAGCGACAAGTATAAGATGCAGGTGCATACTCCGTCCGCGGTCTGCGCCATCCGGGGCACCGAATTCGCCGTTGAATATTCGCGGCTCAACAAAGAAACGGGCGTGGCGGTGTTCGACGAGGGCCGGCTGGCGGTAACCCCGCTGGACGAAGCCGGCGCTCCAGGGACGGAGCAGCTCCTTGAGAAGAATACGGAGCTTTCCATCGCTCCAGCCCAGAAACGCTTCCGCGCCGTGCCGCTGTCCCGCATGATAAGGTACCGCAGCCAGTTTACGGGCCTGCGCGCGACGGTGCAGCTGCGCGGCAAGGTCTGGAAGCGGATCTCCTCCGACGCGCGCGCTGAAATGCGCGAGAGCGCGCTTAAAGGCCGCGTGATCCGCCGGCAGCTGGGCAACGCCAAAACCCGGGACGTGAAAAAAGCCAAGGCGAAAACAGGCGCCCGCAAGGCCAGGGCGGTGCGCGGCGGCGGCAGAAAAAAACAGGAGCAATGACCGTTAAACTTTCACTTAAGGTCCGTTCAGGGCTGCATCTATGACAAGACTCCGGTCTTTCCTGAAGTTCTTCGCGGCGGCTGCGCTGCTGCTTTCCCTTCATTTTTTCTGGCCGGGCGACCCTATTACGGTTTCAATAGCCGAGGGGGTTACTGCCAGGCAGGCGGCCGGCAGCCTGAAAGAGCGCGGGGTTATCCTAAGCGCGAACTGGTTTAAATTGCTGGTTAAAATTACCGGTACCGGCAAGCGTATCATGCCCGGAGAGTATTCGCTGCGCACCCGGATGTCGTCTGAAGAAGCCCTGTGGCGGCTTACCCACAGCGTATATATAAGCTCCGTAAAGGTAGTGTTGCCGGAGGGCTGGCGCATGGAACAGATAGCGGAAAGGCTTGAAGCCAACGGCATAACTCCGGCGGCGGCCTTTCTTGGACTGGCCCGGGCGCAGGGCCTGGAGGGCTATCTTTTTCCGTCGACATACCACCTGAAAAAAAATATGCTCCCGCAGGAAGTCATAAATTTGCTAAAATCAGAGTTCGACAAACAGGTGCGTCCGTTGTTCTCTAAAGGTTTTGCGCAGGGGCTGGACGAACGGAAAACTATGGTCATCGCCTCCATAGTGGAGCGTGAGGCGGTAGACGATTCCGAGCGGCCCCTTATCGCGGCGGTTTATATAAACCGCTACCGCAAAAAGATGCCGCTGGAGGCAGACCCCACTACGCAATACGCCCTGGGTTACTGGAAAAAGGGCATTACGTATAAAGATCTGAAAGTGAAGTCGCCGTATAATACGTATGTGGTAGGCGGGCTTCCCCCCGGCCCCATCTGCAGCCCGGGGCGAAGTTCGGTAGAGGCGGCCCTGGCCCCGGCAAATTTTGACGCGCTGTACTTTGTGGCCGACAGGAAGGGCAAGCATATCTTTAACGCGAGTTTTAAAGAGCACCTGAAAGCCAAGAAGAGCGTAGAGCAGGCCGCAAAAGCGGAAAAGCAGTAAACTTTGGGCGTGTAGCTCAGTTGGGAGAGCGCCTCGTTCGCAACGAGGAGGTCGCAGGTTCGATCCCTGTCACGTCCACCAGATTTTGAAATGCCTCGAACGAGGCGCCGGCGGCCAGCAGGCCGCCGAGTACGAGTGAGCAACGAGGAGGTCGCAGGTTCGATCCCTGTCACGTCCACCAAATTTCATAACGCGTCGTCATACCTACCGGGGGGCACCTAATGGCCGCAGATTATTTTCCGCTTAAAGAAAAAACCCGCTACGAATACAAGTTCATCAGCTCCGAATTCGAAGGCACCGCCAAGATCTTTATAGACATCCTGTCCGTCAGGAAAAAGGCCGGCAAGCTCGTGGCCGAGGCCAGGATGATCTTCGAGCTCAGGGACTCCCACACCACCACCTATACCATTACGCGCGATCCGAAATGGCTCACCACCACCGACGGGGTGATAACCGGCGGCCGCCGCGAATTCCCCCTGCCCGCCAAAGAGGGCGCGAAGTGGGAAGAACCTCCCGATTCGAGCGAAGTGGTTTCCCTGTCCGATAAAGTTTCCATAAAGTCCGGCAAATACGCCAAGTGCATGAAGATCGTGACGCTGCTGGCCGGCGGCGACGCCGGCAAGTCCGTGCGCTACTACGCGCCCGGCGTCGGGCATATCCTCGAGGAATACAACGGAGAGGATAAGACCTGCGAGCTGGAACTGCTGGCCGTGGCCAAGGTTCCCGAGGAAAAGAAAAAAGGCAAGAAGTAAGACCTTTTTTTAAGGATGGCGACATGGCCCTGCCCACTATAAAAGAACTCCTTAAAAGCGCCGCCCCGAAAACCGGGGCCGTGGCCCGCGGCTGGGTGAAGACCCGCCGCGACTCCAAGGTAATGTCGTTCGCGGAGCTCAACGACGGCTCCTGCCGCGAGAGCCTGCAGGTGGTGTTCTCGCAGGAGAACGGCGATTTTTCCAAGCTGCTTCCCTCGCTGGTGACCGGCGCGGCCGTGGAGATACAGGGCGACCTGGTCGCCTCCCCCGCCGCCGGCCAGAAGTACGAGCTGCAGGCCAGGCAGGTCCGGATCTACGGCGGCTGCGACCCGGAAAAATATCCCATCCAGAAAAAGAAAACTTCCGACGAATTCCTGCGCACGGTAGCCCACCTGCGCCCCCGCACCAACAAGTACGCCGCCATGCTGCGCGTGCGCTCCTCGCTGGCTTACGCGGTGCATAAGTATTTCCAGGACAACGGCTTTTTCTACGTCCATACACCCATCATCACCACGTCCGACGGCGAAGGCGCCGGGGCGATGTTCACGGCGACCAGCCTGGACCTGTCCGATCCCGCCTCCCTGCCCAGGACGGACAAGGGCGCTATAGACTTTTCCAAGGAACTTTTCGGCAAGAAAACCTACCTTACCGTTACCGGGCAGCTCGAGGGTGAGAGCCTGGCCATGGGGCTGGGCAAGATCTACACCTTCGGCCCCACCTTCCGCGCCGAAAATTCCAACACCTACCGGCACGCTTCCGAGTTCTGGATGATCGAGCCAGAGATGGCTTTCTACGAGCTGGAAGACGACATGGAACTGGCCGAGGATTTCCTTAAGACCATCACCAAAGAAGTGATGGCGAAATGCCCGTCCGACCTGGACCTTTTCGCCAGGTTCGTCGAGCCGCAGCTGATGGAAAGCCTGCGCAACATCACGGAGAATAAGTTCGAGCGGCTGCAGTATAACGACGCCGTGAAGCTGCTGGAGCCGGAGAACGCCCGCTTCGAGACCAAGGTTAGCTGGGGCGTGGACCTGGCCAGCGAGCACGAGCGTTTTATGGTGGAGCACTATTTCAAGAAACCCGTCATCCTGTACAATAAGCCCAAAGGCGTCGCCGCCTTCTACATGAAGCTCAACGACGACGACCGCACCGTGCGCGGAATGGACGTGCTGGTGCCCCGCATCGGCGAGGTGATAGGAGGCAGCGAGCGCGAGAACCGCCTGGATGTGCTTGAGAAAAAGCTGGCCGACGCGAATATCGATCCCCTGCCCTACTGGTGGTACCTGGACCTGCGCCGTTACGGCAGCGTGCCGCATTCCGGCTTCGGCCTTGGCTTTGAGCGCATGATGATGCTGGTGACCGGCATCGCCAATATCCGCGACGTGACCGCGTTCCCCCGCGTGCCGGGCTACGCGGAATTCTGAACCATAAACGTTTAAGAGTTTAATTCCCGGCCGGGACTGTTTTCCCGGCTGGGCGCTGTCTTTTCAGGGATGCGGCTATGCCCAGCGCGGCCAGGCCCGAAAAGATCCACACCCCGCGGCCGAAGGCCACGGCAAGCCCCTGCTGGCTCCCGGGGCCCAGGCGGGCCTTCCCCAGGGAAAGGGAAAACAACATCATGACCACGGCCATGCTGAACAGCTGTCCGGTGATGCGCATCGTGGCCAGCGTGGAAGAGGCGAGGCTGTATTGCCTTTTCTCCACCGAACCCATCACCGCGTTGGTATTGGGCGAAGAGAACAGCGCGAGTCCGAAACCGAGCGTGCAAAGGCCGGCTATTATCCGCCAGACCGGCAGGCCGTGCTCCGGCAGCGCGAAAAACAGGATGCCGGCCGCGGTAAGCCCCATGCCCGCCGAGGCGATGAGGCCGGGGTCCCTGCGGTCGGACAGGCGGCCCGCCCAGGGCGAGAACGCCACCATAAGCACGGGCTGGCAGATAAGCAGCAGGCCGGCCTGGCGCGCATCCAGCCCTTTGGCGTACTGCAGGTATAAACTAAGCAGGAAGCCCGAGGCGAAAGTGGCGCTGTAGCTGAGGAAGGCCGCCAGGTTGGAGTAGGCGAACACCTGGTTGGAGAGCAGCAGGCGGGCGTTAAGGATAGGATGCGGCACCCTGGCTTCCCTGCGCAGGAAAAGGAGCAGCAGGGCCGCCCCCGAGGCCGCGAGCAGTCCCCCCGCCTTTTCATGGATCATGGAAAGCCCGCACATCAAGGCTGAAAGGGCGCAGGCGTACAGCAGCGCGCCGGCGTAGTCGAAGCGCGCGTCCGCCTCCCCTTTCCACTCCTCCCCGGCCAGGGAGGTGCGTACCAGGAAAAGCACCGCCAGCCCCAGCGGCACGTTCACGAAGAAGATGGCGCGCCAGGAAAGGTGCTGCGTCAGCAGCCCCCCCAGGAGCGGGCCCAGCGTAAGGCCGGTATAGACCGAAGCGGAAACATAGCCGAGGGCCCTGCCCCGTTTCTCCGGCGGGAAAACGGAAGTGAGTATGGCTACGGCGGTGCCGAAGATCATGGAGGAGCCCAGGCCCTGGACGGCGCGCGCCGCCAGCAGTTCCCCCTGGCCGCCGGCCAGGCCGCAGTACAGCGAGGCGGCGGTAAAGATGACGAACCCCGCCGTGAAGATACGTTTCCGGCCGTAAATGTCGGCAGCGCGCCCCATGGGCACCAGCAGGGCCGCCGAAGAAAGCAGGAATGAGAGCGAGACCCAGCCCAGGCCGAGCGCGCTGAGCCCCAGCTCGCGCCCCATGGCCGGCAGGGCCACGTTGACTGCGGACAGCGTGAAAGGAGTGGCGAAAGAGGCCAGGGCGGCTATCGCCAGCACGGTATTCGGATCTGCCATTGGATTATTCTATAATTTTAACAGCGGGCGCCGGGCTAATGCCGGACCGGAGGAGCTATGGACAGAAATAAAGCTTTGGAACTTCTTAAGGCGAACCTGAAGAACGAGAACCTCGTCAAGCATTGCCTGGCTTCGGAAGCCGTGCTGCGCGCGCTGGCCGCCCGGCTGGGCGCCGACTCGGAGCTGTGGGGCCTTGCGGGCCTGCTGCACGATATAGACGTGGAACTGACCGCCGGGGACCTTAAGCGGCATACCCTCGAGGCCGAAAAGATCTTAAAAGAGAACGGCCTGCCCGAAGAATTGGTCGAGGCCGTGAAACTGCACAACGAGGCGGCGCACGGCGGCCTGCGCCGCAGCTCCGCCTTCCACCGGGCGCTGGCCGCCGGCGAGACCATCACCGGGCTCATCACCGCCACGGCGCTGGTCTATCCCGACCGCAAACTCGCGAGCGTAAAACTCTCCTCCGTTACCAAGCGCATGAAGGACAAGCGCTTTGCCGCGTCGGTGGACCGCTCGATAATACTTGAATGCGAGGCCCTGGGCCTGACGCTTGACGAATTTGCTGGGCTCGCCCTGGGGGCGATGCTAGCGGTGGCCCCGGAGCTGGGCCTCTGACGGGTCAGCGCTCCGGAGGCGGATCCTTCAGGTACTTGCCCACTTTTTCAAAAAGCTCCGAAGTCTCATAAGGCTTCTGTATATAATCCGCTATTTCCGCGCCCAGGTTCCTGCGCTCGATTTCATAAGCGTCCAGGGCGGTGAAAGCTATTATCGGCGTTTTCCCGTTGGCGGGCAATGCCCTCAGGGCTTTTATGATGTCAGCCGTCCCCATGTCCGGGAGCAGGAGGTCCAGCAGGATCAGGTCCGGCTTCTGCGCCGCCGCCGCCGCTATGCCGTCGGCCGCGGTCTGCGCCGCCGCGACCTGGTAGCCTTTCAGCTCCAGGCGGATCTTTACGAGGATTATATGCTGGGCCTCGTCCTCGATGAGCAGGATCTTATGCATGGACCTTCCCCCGCTCAGCCGCCAGCTTCAGTATGAACGAATTCTCGTCGCTGAAGTCTTCCGGGTACGACAGCAGGGAGGTCAGCTCCGTTTCCGGGCCTCTTTCCACGCCGGCGATCTTGGCGAGGTTCATTTCAATGAGCGAAGCCGCTTTGCAGCCGGTCCTGGCGTCGGAATTCGGGAACAGCAGGGTGTAATCCCCCGCTTCCCGTTTCAGGATCACGCGGATATTGCGCATATAGGTTTTAAGGAACGCTTCCATCTTCTCCGGTATCCCGTCCGCTGATCTGAGCAGCTTTTCCGGCAGAGTCAGCGTTACAGCGGAGAAATGGCGCTGCTCCCCCCCGGCGAGCTCAATTTCGCGCCGCACCATTTCGCGCGCGGAGCCGTCGAAATCCAGCAGCGGCAGCTTTACGCAGAACCGGGTGCCGTATTCCGGCCGGCTTTCGGCCCAGATCCGCCCTTTGTGCATTTCCGCGAAGCCCTTGCAGATCGCCAGCCCGAGGCCGGTGCCTTTGACGGCCGTAGGAACGCTGCGGTTCAGTTGCGCGAACTTGTTGAAAAGTTTGGGGAGGTCCTCCTCAGGGATCCCGGGCCCGGAGTTTTCCACGCAGATATGGGCGTCCCGCTCTATATATTTAGCGCTGAGCGTTATGCGGCCGCCGTCGGGAGTGAATTTAAGGGCGTTGGAAACCAGGTTGATCACGATCTCCCGGATCTTTTCCGCGTCGCAGTAGGTCTGCACCGGGCTGCCGGGGAGGGCTGCCAGCGTTATCTTTTTCTCGGAGGCGGAGAGGGCGAAGTCCTTTGCGGTCTCGGCCAGCATGGCGACGAGGTCCGTGCGGCTGATATCCATGGGCATGACGCCGGCTTCGATCTTGGTGATGTCCAGCAGGGCGTCTATCAGCCGGTTGAGGCGCGCTGCGTTATCCAGCCCTAGCTTGATTATTTCCTTCTGTTTCTCGGTAGGCGGCCCGACCGCCCCGTCATAGAACAGCTGCATGGATTCCTTTACCACGGTAAGAGGGGCGCGCAGCTCGTGGGAGATCATGGAGATGAATTCGTCGCGGCTGCGCTCCAGCGCGCGCACGGGGGCCAGGTTCCGGAGGATGACCAGGCGGCAGATCTCCGCGTCCCACGCTATCTCGACGGCGCGGATCTCCAGCGGCAGCTTTTTTCCGTCGGGGCGCGTGAGCTCGGTCTCTATTATTTTCTCGGTATCCGCCTCCAGCGTGAACGGGGCTTTCAGCAGGCTTTCGCGGGTGCGCCCGAAAATGCGCTCCGAGCCGGGATTGGCGAACAGCACTACGCCGTCCCGCCGCACTACCAGAAAGCCGTCGGGGCTTTTCTCCAGTATGGCCCTCAGCCGGCCTTCGCGCATCTTAAGTTTGCCCTCGATCTTGGCGCGCTCGATGGCGTATTTTATGGAGTAGGCCAGCCAGTCGCCGGTGATCTTGCCTTTTACCAGGTAATCCTGCGCGCCCTCCTTTATAAGCTCTATGCCCAGGTGCTCCTCGTAAAATCCGGTCATCACAATGATCGGGCGGCCGGGGAACAGCGTCACGGCCCGCTTCAGCGTGGCCGGGCCGAAAGAATCCGGCAGGTTAAGGTCCAGCAATACCACGTCCAGGGCGCCCTGCCCGCCGGCCGCGGCCGCTTTTTCCAGCGTTTCCGCTACGGTCAGCGCAAAACCGCCGGTCTTGATGTCCCGGAACAGTTCTGTCACTATTTTTGCGTCGTACGGGTTGTCCTCCACCAGCAGGACCCGTATCGGGGTGGCTCTTTCAAGCATGCTGCGAACCCCCGGACCGGGCGCGGCGGGCCGGCTTCAGTTTGGGAGGCGGCGCGGCCACCAGCGCCACGCCGATGTTCTCCATGCACATCGCCACCTTTATCAGCTGGCCCAGGTCCGGCGGCTTGACCATGTAGGAATTGGCTTTAAGGTCGTAGCAGCCGCTCACGTCCTGCATCGCGGACGAGGTGGTTAGGATGATCACGGGCAGGCCCGACAGCGCGGGGTCTTTGCGGATCTCCTCCAGCACTTTTTTGCCGTCCATCCCCGGCATGTTCAGGTCCAGCAGGACCAGGTCCGGCTTTACCGCGCCGGCAAATTCCCCCTCGCCGCGCAGGTAGCGCAGCGCGGAGTCGCCGTCGCGCATGGCGGTTACCCGGTTGGCCAGCCTGCCCTCCTTGAAAATTTCGCTCATGTAGCGGATATCCGCCGGGTTATCCTCCACCGCCAGTATTTCAATGAGCCGCGAGTTCTTGTGTTTTTTATTCATAAGTCCGCCTTTTTCGCAGGTTCCGGCCCGGCCGCTGCCGCCGCGCACAACTGCCGCTGCTTGGGGAATTTCACCAGAAAAGTAGTGCCCCCGCCGGGAGCCGGTTCCACCGAGATAGTTCCGCCGTGTATCTCGGCTATCTTCTTGCACAGCGCCAGCCCTATGCCCGCCCCGGGGTATTTTTCATGGGAGTGCAGGCGCTGGAACACCAGGAAGATCCTCTCGTAATGTTCGGGCGCTATGCCTATGCCGTTGTCGGAAAAGAAAAGGGTCACGTCCGCTGCCGTCTCCTTGTACCCTATGCGTATCTCGGGTTGCGGGGCCGTGTTGAATTTCAGCGAGTTCGCTATCAGGTTCTGGAAAAGCTGTATAAGCTGGAACTCGTTCACGTGCAGGTAAGGCAGGTCGTCGAAGATTATCCTGGCTTTTTTATCCTCTATCGCGATCTTAAGGTTGAACATGGCCTTCTGCAGCGCCGCCAGGGCGGGTACGGGCGTGAATTCCCGGGACGAGTAGGTAACTTTAGCGTAATCGAACAGCGCGGTTATCAGTTCCGTCGAGCGCCTGGCGCCCTCCGCTATGTAACGGATGAAGTCGTTGGCGTCCGCGTCGAGCTGGGCGGCGTAGCGCTTTGAAAGGAGCCCGCTGAAACTGGACACGATGCGCAGCGGCTCTTTGAGGTCGTGCGAAGCCACGTAAGCGAACTGCTCCAGCTCTTTGTTCGACCGCTCCAGCTTTTCTCCGGCCGCCGTCATCGCCCGCTTTTCTTTCTGTAGCTCCGCCCGCGTTTCTTCCAGGTCTTCGATCAGGGTTACCACTTTTTTTCTGGCGAATTCGAGGCTCCTGGTCTGGATCTTCATGCGGGCCTGGCGCGCGCCGGCTTCAAGTTCAAGGCGCGCCCGCTCGGTCCTTGCCGTCAGCAGCTCGTCCACCATAGAGTCCAGCCCGGCGCGCATTTCCAGTATCTCGCCGGGGCTTTGGGTGAAGTGTGGCAGCGAGCTGTGCAGCCAGATCTTCCTGTTTACCGCGTAAAGGTCCTTGAAAAACGGCTCGCAGATATAGGAAATATCGGCCAGCTCCAGCAGCAGCAGCAGTCCGAGTACGGCGAAAAAGCCCAGGCCTGCCTTGACTAGCAGCCGGTTGGCCGCTTTGGCGTTCTTCTCCGCGCCTTCCCGGCACAGCCTGCTTATGCGCCACGCCAGCCTGCCGAAAGCGGCCTGGGCTTCCGCGTTCTTCCCCTTGTCCGCGCCCGGTCTGAAAATTTGTTCCGCCAGGGGCAGAATGGCGTAGTAGTTGTCTATCGCGGCTTTAAGGGAAGTCCGCGTTGCCGGCGGCAGTTCCGCCTGGGCGCTCAGGGCCCTGCCCAGGGCGTAGTATTCAGCCATGAATCTTTGCTGCCTGCCGGCTGCGCCGGGGCGCGCGAGATGCTCTTTTCCCAGCCGCAGTTCGGACACGGTCACGTTCTTCGCCCAGATGTCCAGCACAATGTCGTTATCCGCGGCAAGGCGGCTGAAACCGGCGTACAGCGCGTACACGCCGTAGAGCCCCGCAACCAGGACCAGGAACTTTATGGCGTGCATGGACTTTTTTTTCGCTGCGAAATCCATAGTTATTCGGTCGTCCCGCTCGTGATCTTTCCGCGCAGTTCGCTTATTTCCCCCTTGAGCTCGGAGATCTTCGTTTCTCTGTCGAGCAGGTACCTGTTGAGCTTTTCCAGCTCGAGGTTCTGGTTTTTAAGTTCAGTTTCCTCTTCGCGCAGCTGCTCGGCCTCGGTCTGGAGCCGCAGGCCGTGTTCGGTGCGCTGGTTTATATGGGTGACCGCCCGGGATAAGGCGCTGTTTATGAGCTCGGTTTCCGCCTGCCGGCGGGCGGTTTCGGCCGCGGGGACGCCGCATTCCCGCAGCAGCTCGGCGGCAAGGCGCGCGTTCTCTTCCATCGGGGCGGCCAGCCACTTAACGGCAAAGAACGCGCTGAGCGCGAGCAGGGCGAAGCCCAGCCAGGCCTGCAGGCGTATTTTCGCGAGCACGGCCGAGGCGTAGCCCAGCGCGGCGGCGGGGCCGTGCACCTGCGCGGCTATCAGCCAATCCGCGGCCGGGAGCCGGCTGTAGGCGTAGATCAGGTCTCCGCCGCCGGCTATTTCATACCCTTCTTTGCCCAGTACGGCCGGGCGGAAAGGCGCCGCGGCGTTCGAGCCGAGGCCGATCTCTGCGCGCTGACCGCTCTTTGAGGTAATAATAAGATCGAGGCCGCGGCGCTTCGCGAGCGAAAAATCCTGTTCGCCGCCGGCGGAAAGCGGGCGGGAGCCTAATAGCCCCGAGGCCGAGAACCGGCAGCGCAGCGTCCCAGCCAGGCCGGGGCCGGACGGCGGTACCGCTACCGCTACTTCATAAACCAGGGCGTTGTTCTCGATAAGCGGCGGGCCGACGTACCATTCCTCGGCGGCGACCGCGGCGCCGCCGGTTTCCGGCCAGGCAGTTCCCGCGGCCTGGGCAGGGAATTTTGCCGCCAGGTTCCCCCTGGCGTCCGTGAGCGTGAGCGCGGTGAGCCCGTGCGCGGCGCCGGCGGCCTCTTTCAGCGCGAGGCGCAGGGCGGCCTTGTCCGGCTCCGCGTCCGCGCCCCGGTTCCTGCGGCCGAGCAGTTCCCTGAGCGCCGGGCTGGCGGCGATGCCGCGCGCCCGCTCCAGGCCCGCGGCTATTTCCGCATCGATGGCGGCGGCGGACGTCTTCAGGGAGGAATAAATATTTTTTCCGGACTCTTCGGCGGCCAGCGGCTCTACGGACCTGCGGGCGGCCGAGTAGGTGAGGTATATGCCCGCGCCCGCCGCCGCTATCAAAGCCAGCAGGATGCGCACGCGCAGCGACAGGAAAAACGTTTCCTTGAAAAGCATAAGCCCCCCCCGACACGCAGGATACGATGCGGCTCAAGCAGGATGCGTAAAAATTATTCTGACCTAACCCCACCCCATTTATAATACATTGGTCCGCGATAGTCAAGGTCTTGCGAGGGAAACATCGTTCCCGGGCCGGCGCGCCCGTTCCGTTTTTAAATAAATCCGGTTGCATTCCCCGCAAAATTGTATAGAATGTTCCCGTAAGCGTACCTGTCCGTTCCGGGAGAAAGCTGTATGCGCGGAAAGATCCTGTTGGTCGACGACAATGAAGACCTGCTCTTCGACTTCAAGCTTTGGTTCGAAGAATACGACATCACCGGCGCAGCCAGCGCCGGAGAGGCGCTGGCGCTCCTGGCCAGGCCCAATGAGTTCGACCTTGTCATCCTGGACGTGCAGATGCCCGGCATGGACGGCCTGGCGGCGCTGGATAAAATAAAAGAGCTCGCCCCGGAAAAGCGCGTGATAATAATGACGGCCTTCAGCACCAAGGACGTAGCCATCCACGCGCTTACCGGCAAGGCCGATAATTACGTCGAGAAACCATTCGACCTTAAAACCATGCGCGCCGCGATAGAAAAGGAACTGCTGGCGAAAACCGGGGCTGAAAACCCCGGGGACATGGATGTCGCCGGGAAGATAGAGCATGTGCGCCGGTTCCTGGAGGGCAATTGCTTTAAAAAAGTTACGCTCAAGGACGCCGCCGCCGTCGTTTTTCTTACCCCTAAATACCTGAGCCGCCTCTTCAGGCAGCAGGCCGGCATGAGCTTCAGCCGCTATAAATTGTCCGTTAAGATGGACCAGGCCAAGCGGATGCTGCGCACGACGGGCCGCACCATAAAACAGGTGTCGGCCAAGCTGGGCTACGCCAACGCCGAATCTTTCATCCGGCAGTTCGAGAAGCTGGTCCGGACCACCCCGTCTTCCTACCGCAATACGCACCGCTCCCCCCGCTGATAGTTTCCCGTTCCATAGTCGTCCAGCCACTGACCGCGCAGCCTGACATCCGGAAGCGGAAAAAAGTCAGTTAAAAGAAGAACCAGCCAATTGCGGTTTTTCCTGCCGGCTGTATACTATGCGTGCGGGTGCAGGAGATCGTAGAAGTTTCGGGCGGACGGTCTTCATATGGAAAAGTCAGGGATGGATAAGATCAACGCCGAAGTTGACGCGCTGTTCAGGAACGGCAGGCAGCCTCCCCTGAACTCGCGCTCCGCGGCCGTGCAGGCGCGGCCCGCCGCTCCGGAAGTACTAAAGCCAGGCCAGCAGGGCGGCCCTGCGCTCAAGACCGTACTTGTGGTGGATGATAATAAAGATTACCGCGAGCTGGTGCGGCATTTGCTCACGGTGCACCATTACAGGGTGATGGAGGCGGGCAACGGCGTTGAGGCGCTGGCCGTGATAGAGAAAGAAG